>CAJPRR010000051.1 GCA_905373085.1 uncultured Selenomonas sp. | reverse complement strand
CTTCCTATGATATAATGTCTGTAACGGCATCATACGGAAGGGGGCTTTTCCTATGCGCAGGAGATACATCCTTGCACTCGATTCGGGCACGGTGAAGAACCGCACGGCGATTTTTGACGAGCGGGCGAATCTCATCTCTCTCGTGAAGAAGGAACTGAGCGTCTATCGCCCGCAGTCCGGCTGGGTCGAGCAGGATGCGGACGAGATCTGGGCGGTACAGCTGCAGACGGCGGAGCAGGCGATTCGCGAGGCGGGCGTCAAGAAGTCGGAAATCGCGGCGATCGGCATCACGAACCAGCGCGAGACGACGGTGATCTGGAACCGCCATACGGGGCGGCCAATCCACCATGCTGTCAGCTGGCAGTCGATGCAGTCGAAGGAAATCGTTGAACGCTTCCGCCAGAATGCCGACCTCCTCGAAGAATTCCGTCAAAATACGGCGATGGTGCTCTCGCCGTATTTCTCCGTCAGCAAGATCTGCTGGCTCCTCGACAACGTGCGCGGCGCACGCGAGCTGGCGGAAAAGGGCGATCTGGCCTTCGGCACGATCGACAGCTGGCTTCTGTGGAAGCTCACGGGCGGCAAGGTGCACGCGACGGATGACTCGAACGCTTCGCGCACGATGCTCTACCATCTCGCGCACGGCACATGGGATGAAACGCTGCTGCAGCACACGCGCATCCCGCACGCCCTTATGCCTGAGATTCATCCATCCTCGCACGAATACGGCGTGACTTCGCCCGCTGTATTCGGCACGGAGATTCCCATCAGCGGCATCCTCGGCAACCAGCAGGCCGACCTCTTCGGCCAATGCTGCTTCACGCCCGGCACGGCGAAGAACACCTACGGGGAAGGCTCTTTCTTCCTCCTCAACACGGGCGAACGCTACGTGCAGTCGCACAACGGACTCAACGCCACCGTCGCCTGGAAGCTCGGCGATCGCATTACCTACGCGCTCGAAGGCAGCATCTTCGTCGCGGGCGTCGCGCTCGAATGGCTGCGGCGCGGACTCAAGATCCTCGACTCGCTCGAAGAATCCGAATGGATCGCCAAGCGCGTCACGGACACGGCGGGCGTCTACTTCGTGCCCGCCTTCCGCGGCCTTTCCGCGCCCTATTGGGACAGCGAGACGCGCGGCATGCTCATCGGGCTTTCCGAGGAGACGCGCCGCGCCCATATCGTGCGTGCAGCGCTCGCCGCCATGGCATACCAGGTGCGCGACGTCTACGAGGCGATTCGCTCGGACGCGGCTCTTCCCATCGAGGAGCTTCGCGTATCGGGCGGCGCGAGCCGCAACAATCTGCTCATGCAGATGCAGGCGGTCGTCCTCGGTCTGCCCGTGCGCCGCCCCGTCGAAAGCGAGACGACGGCGCTCGGCGCCGCCTACATGGCAGGCCTCGCCGCAGGGATTTGGGAGAATACGCGAGAGCTCGCCACCCTCTGGCAGGAAGACGCCTGCTTCACGCCGCACTTCAACGAAGAAGAGCGCGAACACCTCTACGACGGCTGGCAGAACGCCGTCTCCCACGCCATGGGCTGGCAGGGGTAACAGTTCTAATGCGATGAGCAAAACACATAAAAACCGCCCGACGGAGTATTTCCCGTCGGGCGGTTTTGTGCTTTTTGCCGCGAAGCATGCGATCATTTAGAAACGATAGGTGAGTTGGAATCGCGCGTAGTCGCCGAGGCGGAAGTGCTCGGGAGTGTAGAGCGTGTCGCGCATCTGTGTGCTCCTTGCGCCAAAGGTATAGGCGGCTTCCAAGAGAAGATTCTTCGCCGGTACGAAGGATATGCCTGCGGTGAACGAGCGGATGCCGTCGAGGTAGCGGTCGGGGAGATCCGCGCCCGTGCCGCCGACGAAAGAGCCGTGCTCGAAGTTCTTGTAGTCGAAGTAAGCGCCCCATGTGCCGGGCAGATCCATATCGGCGATGCCATAGTCGAGGCGCAGAATCCAGAAGTACGGATCCGTGCCGCCGCCCGTGTATCTGCCCGCAGCGTCCCTGCCGCCGTGGAAGTAGCGTCCCATATCGGAGCGGTTCACGCCGCAGTCGAAAGAGAGCATGGCACGAGGTCCAAGGCGCAGACGCGAGCCGAGACCAAGGACGCTCGCGATGCGAAGCTCCTCGCCCTTGACCTCTGCGCCCCTGCCAAAGGAGTGCAGAGCCCAAAGCTCAAGACCAAGATGATCGCCGATCTGATGACGCACCTTGAAGAAGCCCGCGCCCTCCATCTTGGGGATGACGTCATGCTTGAGCAAAAAGCCGGGCTGCGTGAAGGTAACGGGTGCGCCAGGCAAGGGGATCGGCGCGTCGTTGAGCGGATCAAAGACGCCTCTCGTGAGAGCTTCAAAGAATTTGGACGTCCCATGATAGAATCTCCAATCTCCATCCGTCATGCCATAGTGCACATCCCCGTGCGAATCAGTCCATGGCTTGCTCCGGTTATACCATGACGCTGTATTGCCGACGAAGGAACTAAACATGTGATCGATTGCCTCGTCACGAGTGAGCGTCCTGCCGTCGCGTGTTTCGTAGGTACTGCCGCTGTCCTCATATACCTTCAGCACATCGTCCATCATCGTCTTGATGTTCTCCGAATGCAGGAGTCCTTCAATGCCGCCATATTTGGGGCTTCCGGCAATATTTCCATCTCTTATGCGGTTATATGAAGAAAGGGGAATATTTTTCAGCGGCTCCCCCTGCGTGAGATCATGTACCGTCCCATCTCCACGCCGGATAATGATGTCCGCTTGCGTTAAATTATAATATACACGCGATGTCGCTCGCCGTCTATTGATTACTTTGTTCCATTGATTTCTATACGTTCCGCGCGGATCGGCATCGGCACGCCGCTGCATCTCGGCATCTATATCTTTTAAGATGCCGACCAGCTCGCGCACAACCTCAAGTTTCTTTTCGGCGATCTGCGCATCGGTCAAAGATGGATCGCGCACCCAGTTGCCGTTTGCATCCTGAATCTTGCCCGCATTGTTGAACTTCTCGCGATAGTTTGCCTTTGCCTTTGGATCGTAAGGCATCGGATACGGTTCATTGCTGATATGCTCATCCACGCCGGCAGAGTTGCGGAACGTCCTCGCATAGTAACCGAGCAGCTCGTTGAGCGTCGGCGCACGGCGAATCATCGCCGCTTCTTTATGGCTGTAAGCGCTGTCCGAAACACCCGTCGTGCGCGAGAAGTTGCCGACGCCGAACGCCAGCTGCGTGTTGTTCGCCGTATAGAGCACGCGCATGCCGTCGTACTCCCTGCCAAAGTAATAGCCCGTCACGCCCATCGGCTCGTGGATGCGCCCGAGCGTCCAGTCCCAGCGGTCGGGACTGCCCGTCAGCTCCGCGCGTTCGATATGCGCGCCCGCGAGGCTCTTATTGTCCGACGACGAGTAGGCGGCGTCGTTCGCCGCGCCCGTCGAGGCAATGACCTTGAGATCGAGCTTGTCGGCGATGCGGTAGCTTGCGCCGACAAGCAGGCGCTGCTCGAAGCCATGCCCGTCTCGGTCGGCATAGTTGCGCGCCGCAGCGTCGTCCGCCTGCGTCTCTTTCGTCTCACGCATTTCCGCCTTGTTCTCTCCTCGATAGGTGTTCGAGCGTATACGATAGTCGCCAAAGACTTCGAGGTCGCCCTTTTTCCTGTCGTCGGTCGCCGATTCCGGGCGGCGCAGGAACCAGTCGGCGCCGTAGATGTTCTTGAGCGGCACGCCGTTCTCATCGACGAGCTGCCCCGCCGCATTGCGCGCATAGCTATAGCCGAAGATCGTTCCGAGATCGTGGAACTTCGCGTTCATGCCGAAGCGGAACGTGCGGTCGTGATAGGCTCGATCGTCGTCCTGATGGTTGAACAGATTGTCGACGCCCGCGTAGACGGTGAAGTCCTTCGTGAGCTCCTTCTCGATGAGCAGATTCCATATACCGAAGCTCTTTTCATGATATTCGCCGCGCTTCTTGATGTAATTGCCGTGACTGTCCTGCTCGAAGAGATTGTCGGTCTTGACGGAGTTGCTGTCGAGCATATTGCTGTAATAGCTGCCCCAGAAAGCGGCGCGCCAGCCGTGCGCCTCATCCTTATAGTTAACGCCGATGTCGAACTTGTGCGTCGGCCGGTCGAGCAGACGGCTCGGCAGCTCGTCGTCGCTCGCGTTTATGGCGCGCAGGTAGGTGTAACCGAGCTTCGCGCTCCAATGCCTATCGAACTTGTGCTGCACCTCGGCTTCGATTCCCGTGAGTTTCGCCTTGCCGAGATTCTTGAAGCTGTAAATGCGGTCGGCGACGGGTTCATAATCTTTTGCCGTCTTGCTCTGAAACTTGAAATCAATGAGCTGTCCCGTGAAGTAATGCGTCATATAGTCGGAAATCTCGTTGTGGAAAACGCCAATTTTAGCATAGGTCTTTTCATTTTCCCCTTCGAGCGAAAGGTCGATGTTGAACGACTTCTCGGGCTTCAAATCGGGATTGCCGATCCAGTACCAGCCGAGGTGATTTCTTCCCGTGCCGCCGTACATCTCCCAGTTGTAGAAGAGCTCGCCTAGCCCCGGCTCGGCGTAGCCCATGCCGACGTTCGCCTTGAGCCTTCGATGCGGCGCAAGCGTATGCGTCATGCCGAGATTGAAGGTAGCGTGCGAGCCGAAGCGGTCGCTGTGATCGAGCCGCAGAATCGGCGAAAGGATCGTCTTGGGCGAAAGCTGCCAGGTATCTTGTATATAGGCGTATGTCTTTGTAAGATCCGCCTCGCCGACGAGAATCTTGTTTGCACGCCGCTCGAACTCCTGCCCGAAGTATTGCCCGTTGAACTTCATGTCCTTGAGCTTCTTATAGGATTCGCCCGCCGATTCAAAAAGTCCATAGTACCCGAATACGGGAGCATCAAGATACATCGACGGGGCGTCGGCGAATTTCGGATCGCTGAGATCATTCTGCTCTCGCAAAAGTCGATTGAAGGCTTCAAACTTCGCTTTCAAAACAGGGTCGGAAATCGTCCCACTCATCAAATACTCTGTCAAATTGATCCGCTTCGCTTCCTCGTAAGTCAGCGGCGGCGGCGTCGACGAACCGTAATATTCCGTATTGCTGTCCCAGATGAAGCCGTTATCACTGCGAATAAACTTGTGATTGTGTACATAGGAGTCAGGCTTATCGTCCATGCCCGCTGTATTATCATCGACCCACAGCGACTTGTCGTAATCCCACGGATTGATCGTCACCTCTCGCACTCTGGATGCACTCTTAAGACGCGAACCTTCGGCGTATTCTTTCTGCCAACCGAAACCGTAGCTCAGATAATGCGCGTCATTCGCTGCTGTGTTGAAATGGAAATCAAGATTCGTCTGCCGATGTTCAAGCCAATCGACGCCTGCGAGACTGTTCTTGCCCGCATATTTATCGTGTCCGCCGTTATAGTAGGAAAGAACTGTCGAGTCGTCCTCGCGCATTCTACCGTGACCGAAGCTCACGCTGTAGTCCGTCTTTTTCGACCAACGTCCCTCGAATCCAAGGCTGTAGGTATCACGCGAGCGATTGCGCTGATAAATCTGCATTGGCTCGAAGAAGGAGCCGAGCGGATAAAGCACGTTCTTGTTGCGCCGCTGCATATCCTCGCGCTCCGTTGTCAGGCGGAAGGTCAGCTTTCTCGCGTTGTCAAAGCTGTAGACGCCGCTCACGCCGTCGTTCTTGATCGAGCCGTAGAAGCGAAGCGACGGCTTGAAGTCGTCGTACCAGTTCTCGCCCATGACGAACTGCTTGCCGCCTGAGTAGACGGGCAAGACTTCGCGCTTCGAGACCCAAGCGCTGAGGTTCAGCTTGCCGAGGTCGCCCGAATCGGCGCGCAGGAAGAAGTTCGTTGGCAAAGTGTTCGTCTCCGTGCCACTGCCCGTACGCGAGGAATGGTAGCGTCCCTCGACATTCAGCTCAACAGAAGGGCTTTTCACGCCCTTCTTTGTGATGACGTGGATGACGCCGCCGATGGCGTCCGCGCCGTACTTGGCGCTCGCCGCGCCGCGAATGATCTCGATGCGCTCGATGTTTTCCGCGCCGATGCGCAAAAGCTCGTCGCCGTTGCCGTTGTACTTCGCCTCGCCGCCCAAGACGCGCTGACCGTCCACCATCAGCAGCGTATGGCGCGGGTCGCCGCCGCGGATCGACACGCCGACGTTCCCCATCGCGTCGATCGTGCGCGTGACGCCGACTTCGTTGAAGATCACATCCTCGACGGACTTCGCCTGCTTTCTCGCGATGTCCTCCTTCGTGATGATCGTCGTCGACTGCGAATCGTACTTCGCCTCTTCCTTCGCCGCATCTGCCTCGACGTTTACAGCATCTGTCCGAAGAGGTTTACCCCCCCCCGCACTTTCTTCCGCGTGTACAGCACACGCAGGCAACACAAAGTGCAGCGCGACTGCCAAAACAAGCGCACGTCCGGCATTCTTGCTCGTCCTTTTCTTCATGCCGCTTCCTCCTTGATATTGATTTTTATATTCCTATCAGTATTATATCATTTTTTACAAAGAAATCTAGAGAGACGAGAAAATTTATTGAATATATATGAATCTGATTCATATATATAATTACACCTCAATTTTCGACAGAAGTTCTGTTGTATGAAGATGTGCAGCTGCATGGAGCATAAATTCTTTTCAGTTATCACTCCATGAAGATATTTCATAGGAAACAGTTCCCAAAATCGGCAGGATATATTCAGAAAAAACAGAAGCATACAATTATTCAAAGAGGCATCAAGGGAAGAGTCGATCGCATGAAATCCGTCGGCCCCGCGAAAGCGTCCTGTCAAAGAGCAAGACCGGAGGCGGCAGGGACGCGCCGAGACGGCGAGCTGAATTCGGCGGCGATTCCCCGGAAAAGATGCACATTCCAGAATAGGAGCTGATAAAAAATGGAACTGGATGCAGCAACATTGACCTTGGCGGTGCTGGGCATCGCCGCCTTCTTCTTCGCCACGGAGATCATCCCGCTGGCGGTGACAGCCATGGGGGCGGCGATCGCGCTGGGCTTCCTCGGCGTCTTGACGCCCGCCGAAGTGTTTTCCGGCCTGTCAAACTCCACCGTCGTCCTCTTCGCCGGCATGTTCGTCATCGGAGCGGCGATGTTTCAGACGGGTCTTGCACAGAAGATCGGCGTCGAGGTCGTAAAGAAATCCGGCACGGACGAGAAGAAACTGATGATCGCCTTGATGGTCATAACGATCATCCTGTCCTCGGTCTCTTCCAACACGGCGACCGTCGCGTGCCTGATCCCCGTCGTCATGCAGATCTGCGCCGCCGCCCGTCTTCCCGTCGCCCCCCAGCTCATGGCGCTCGCCGTCGCTGCGAACGTCGGCGGCACGATCACGATGATCGGCACGCCGCCGAACATCCTGATGAGCGCGACCTTGGATGCGAACGGCTTGCCGGCCTTCGGCTTCTTCGAGTTCGCTTGGATCGGCGTCCCCCTGTCCATCATCGGCGTGCTCTACATGGTCTTCATCGGCAGCCGCCTCTGCCCGCACACCATGTCGGAGCACGAGATGGACGACAAGTCCTCCGAAGCGCCCAAAGATGCGCGGAAGATGTTCATCTGCGCCGGCATCCTCATCGCCACGGTCATCGCGATGGTGCTCGAAAAGCAGATTCACGTCCCCATGCAGACTTCGGCGATCGTCGGCGCCCTCGTCTGCGTGCTCACGGGCTGCGTGTCCGAAAAGCAGGCCTACCAGGGTATCGACTGGACGACCATCTTCCTCTTCGCCGGCATGCTGCCCTTGGCAAAGGCCATGGACACGAGCGGCGCGGGGAAGCTCATCGCGCACAGCGTCCTCGACCTCATCGGCGCGAACCCCGCGCCCATGCTGATCGTCGTCTCCATGTTCCTGCTCTCCTGCGGACTCACGCAGTTCATGTCCAACACGGCGTCCTCGGCGCTCCTCGCCCCCATCGGCATTTCCATCGCCCAATCGATCGGCGTTTCGCCGCATCCCGTGCTCATGGCGATCGGCATCGCCGCCTCCTGCGCCTTCACGACGCCCGTCGCCACGCCGCCCAACACCTTGGTTCTGGGCCCCGGCAAATTCCGCTTCATGGATTACGTGAAGATCGGCGTGCCGCTCGCCGTGCTCTCCCTCATCACATGCGCCGTCATCATCCCCATGGTATGGCCGTTCTAATCGAAAGGAGCTTTCCTATATGAAGAAAGAACTGTTATTGAGAAACTTGCAGGCCTTCGATCCTGAGATCTTCGCCTTCCTGCAGGATGAGATACAGCGTCAGCGCTACATGCTCTCCCTCGTGCCCAACAACAATGCCATGTCGCCCTTCGCGCACTACCTGGAAGGCAGCCTGCTCGCCAACAGCGCCTTCGATGCGCTGAATCCTCATGCCGGCAGCACGGATCTCGAGGAGCTGGCCATCAAGCGGACGAAGAAGCTCTTCGGCAGCGAGCACGCCATCGTCCGCCTCGGCAACATCGGCGCCGCCTCGCGCGTCGTCTGCCTCGCCCTCTTAGAGCCAAACAGCCGCGTGCTCTCCTTCAATCTGCGAAAAAAAGAGCATTGCAGCGGTCTGAACTTCACCTTCAAGAACTTCGGCATCGACGCCAAGAAGCAGGTGCTCGACTGGGATGAAGTCGAACGGACGGCGCAGGAGACGAAGCCGCATCTGATCATCTTCTCCCCCGTCAGCTACCCGCGCAACGCGAATTACCGCCGCCTCTCCGAAATCGCCCGGAACGTCGGCGCCTACCTGTGGGTGGACATCGGACAGAGCGTCGGACTCGTCGCGGCCGGGCTTCTCCCGTCGCCCGTGCCGTTCGCCGACGTCGTCACATTCCCCACGAACGATTCCCTGCACGGACCGGACGGCGCCATCGTGCTTTCCACGAAGGAGATAAGCAAGAAGCTTGACGACGCCGTCAACAATACGGGGCACACTTCGCTCCACATCAATCACATGGCGGCGCTGGCTGCGGCGCTCTTGGAAGCCGGAACGGAAACCTTCCGGCAGTACGGCAAGCAGGTTCTCGCCAACGGCAAGGAACTCGAACACGCTTTGGAAAAGAATGCGATCCCTTTGCTTTGCGACGGCACGGACACGCATCTCGTCCTGCCGCTGCTCCCTGACGATCTGCAGGAAACCGACATCACAGCGTACATGGGAAAAGCCGGCTTCCAGGTCAAGGCGGACTGCGTCCCGACCATGCAAAAGGGCGTCTTCCTTCCCGCGCTGCGCCTTTCGAGCCTGACGCCGACCATACGCTCCTTGAAAGAGAAAGAGATGTCCGAGATCGGCGCACTCCTGAGCGCGGCCTTGAAAAAGAAGCTGCCCGAAAAAGATCTCGAAGCCATCCGCAACCAGATCGCCACGCTCGTCATGAACAAGCCCATCTTCTCCGAAGAATGGCTGACGAGCAGCAAGACGGGACCGCACGCCTTTTACAGCAGCACGGACAGCAGTGCGGCGCACGAAGCCGCCTCCACGGAAAAGAAGAACCTCATTCGGAATTTCTTCCATCTCAAGGATTGAGCAAGCATAGGAAAACCCCCGACCGAGAAGATTCGATCGGGGGCAGCCGCAGGATCCGGCAAAGCGCCGCCCTGGGCAAGATTCGAGGAAGCGCTGAACTTATCAGCGCTTCCAAAAGATCTTATTTCATCATATCCATGGCAATATCGGGCACAAGGCCGACCTGCAAGGCGATGAGCATGGCCACGATGCAGATCGCGTAATAAATCGCCCACGGGACGGCATCCGTCTTGAGGAGCTTGCCCTCGATGCCCTTGATCGTGATGATGCCCGTCGTGGCGGACACGGCGACGATGTTGTTGATGCAAACCATGTTGCCGAACGCGCCGCCCTGATTCTGCAAGGCGAGGATGACCGTCGGCGGGATGTTCAGAAGCTGCGCCGTCTGGAACTGCAGCGGGGCGAACATGACGTTCGACACCGTATTCGAGCCGAACATGAAAGCGCCGACCGAGCCGATGAACGGAGCGACGTAGAAGTAGTTCTCTCCCGCGAGATCCGCGACGCCCTTCGCCATCGTCAGGAGCATGGAGTCAAGGCCTGCGCCGTTGAAGCTCGACCAGCGGTACATGTAGACGAGGCCGAAGCCGAAGATCAGGGCGATGGTCGCACCGTAGACCTGCTTGCCGGACTTCGCAAAGATGTCTTTGACCTGCGTGCCTGAAAGGCCGTAGAGCGGGATGGAAAGCAGCACGATGAGGATGAACGGTGCGATGCCCGGGTTGTTCAAGATCGCGAAGTTCCATGCAGCTTCAGGAACGCCGAGGATGCCCTTGACAGAGATGACGACGCTCTTGATGGGACCCTTGAGACCGAGCTGCGGGATGCGCGTAAGGATCAGCCACAGCGAAACGAAGAGGTACGGAATCCAAGCCTTGAAGAGCGACATGTGCGGAATGTCTCCCGTCGTCTCAGTCTTCTTCTCCTCGTGCTCAAAGCGCCAGACCGTCTTCGGCATGAGGAAGCCCGCCTTCGCCGCGCCGATGAGCACGAACACCGTGATGGCGGCCGCCGTCAGCGACGTGATCTCCGAGCCGATGAACTTCGCGAGCAGGAGGAAGAAGATGTCAAAGACGACAGCGGCAAAGACGCAGAACGGGATGACCGGAACAGCGTCCGCGAAGGACTTGTTCTTGCCGAACATGCGCGTGACGATGCCGACGACGATGAAGATGATGAAAAGCGCCCCGAGCGCCATGCCGAACGCCGAGATGAAGGAAAGGCCGAGCTTCCAAGTCTCAAAGTCCATGGCAGCCGGAAGCATTTCCTTGACGATGTCGGCAGCCGAGTTCGTCGGCGTGCCGGCGGCGCCGAACGGCACCGGCGTGGAGTTCAGGATGAGGCAGGCGACAGCGGCCGCCATCGGAGGAAAGCCAAGACCGATGAGCAAGGGAGCCGCGATTGCCGCCGGCGTGCCGAAGCCCGCCGCGCCCTCGATGAACGCACTGAAAGCGAAACCGATGATGACAAGCTGGATGCGCGCATCTTCCGTGATGCCGTTGAACATGCCCTGGATGCGGTGCATCGCGCCCGCCGCGTTCAGCATGTTCATGAGGAGAATCGCGCCGAAGATGATGAGCAGAGTATCAATGGAGCCGAGAAAACCTGCCACGGAGAACGCGGCGACCTTCTGCGGATCCATCTGCCAGTAGGTGAGTCCGATGACGACACTGACCGCCCAAGCAAGCGGCAGGACTTTCTTCGCCGACATATTGAAGCCGACGGTCAGAAGGATGGTCAGCAGTATGGGAACTGCTGCGAGCAAAGCTAACATGAATTTCAACTCCTATCCAGTTTTCAAAGATTCGGGAAATTTCCAAAAACTCCCTATGTCCGTACAGTCCGCCCCGGCGCATCCGAAGATGCGCCGAGGCTGCTGCACTGCGGCCTGCATCAAGATCATCTTCCCCTTGCCGCGATATTTTCCGCAAGAATATCCGCGACGTGCTTGACCTTGACGTTCGGCGCCTGCTTGTCGAGACCGCCGCCGATCTGCATCATGCAGGCCGGGCAGGCGACCGCGCAAACCTCTGCGCCCGTGTTCTTGATGTTGTTGACCTTCTTTTCGAGCAGCGGCATCGAGATCTCGACGTACTTCATGCCGAAGGCGCCCGCCATGCCGCAGCAGTGGTCGGCGTCCTTCATCTCGACGAAGTCGATGCCGGGCGTCGCCTCAAGAAGCGCGCGCGGTTCCTTGTAGATGCCGAGACCGCGGCGGATGTGGCACGAGTCGTGGTACGTGACCTTCTGCCCGCCGGCAGCTGCCGGCATCAGGCGGCCTTCCTTCTCGTAAAGCTCGGCAACGAGACTCGTGAACTCGCGGATCTTGCTCGAGAACGTCTTGACCTTCGCGAGCATGGCAGGATCGTCCTCGAAGATCTCGACATACGTCTTCTCCAAGGTTTCCGTGCAGGTCGGGCACGCCGAGAAGATCGCGTCGGGATTCACCGCGAGAAGAGCCTCGATGTTCTTCTTCGCGAGCTTCCTGCCCGTGTCGCGGTCGCCCATGCCCATCGCCGGCTTGCCGCAGCAGCTCTGCTCCTGCGGGAAGAAGACGGCGACGCCGGCATCCTGCAGCACACGCACGGCGTTTTCCGCCGTGTCGGGGAAGACGAAGTCCATGTTGCAGCCCGAGAAGAAGGCGACGCGCATCTTCGGATTCTGCGGATTCGCCTTCTCCAGCTCCTTGGCACGGTCGCGGAACGGCTTGTCGGCGATGGCGGGCAGACTGCGGTTGTCCGTCATCTTCGCAAAGAACAGAGGCAGATGGCGGATGAACTTGCCGCTTGTCATCGGCTTCTGCGCCTTCGCGCCGATCCTCAGAAGCGTATGGAAGACCTTGCGGTTCGCGAGGATGTTCTGGAACACCGTCTTTTCTGCGAACGGCATGCCATTTTCCTTCACGTTCCTCGAGCGCAGCTCGTCGATGATGTCCGGGATGGGGATCTTGCCCGGGCAGATCTGCACGCACTTGCGGCAGCCTATGCAGAGATCGCTGAACTTCGAGAAATCCTTGAGTCCGTTGTCCAAAAGACCCGTGAGAATCGCCCCGATGCCGCCGGAGTAAATATGCCCGTAGACGTTGCCGCCGACGAGTGTCCAGATCGGACATACGTTGAGGCAGGAGGCGCAGCGCACGCACTGATAGACCTCGTTGAGCTTGGGGTCACGCGCAGCTTCCAAACGGCCGTTGTCCAAGAGGATGACGTAGAGCTTGCGATCCTCCTCGACCCACTTGCCGTCCTTCTTGTAGATGACGGGCGTGGGGCCGGAGATGAACGTCTCGTAGCTCGTCGCTTTCTGGCACGTGCCGTTGCGCGGCAAGAGGCGCAGGATCTTGGAAATATCTTCGACCTTCGGGATGAGCTTCTCATAACCGATGAGGACGACGTTGATGCGCGGCAAAGTCGTCGCGATACGCGCATTTCCTT
>CAJPRR010000050.1 GCA_905373085.1 uncultured Selenomonas sp. | reverse complement strand
CCGACAGCAGGAGCACGGTTCCAACATTGCTCGTCACCGTGCCGCGCACCTGCGGCACAGCGGCAGCGTCGGACTTGCCGGCGATGCCGCTAGGCGAAGCCGAACCCTTGTCGTCCCGGCGATTGCCTGTGCGCGGCACGGTGACGAGCAATGTTGGAACCGTGCTCCTGCTGTCGGTCGGCGGGCATGATTTTTTCCTCGCCGAAGGCGAGGAAAAAGAAGGCGTGCTGCTGCAGTCGCTTTCGGACAAGAGCGCCGTCGTCGTGATCGGCGACAAATCGTACACGCTGAATCTGCCCGGCTGAGGAAACATGCATGGCCGCAGCGCTCCTCGAAGCTGCGCTCGCAGCCTGTGACGAGAGGGCCCGGCAGAACGATGAGACAGGAAGGGAATCTTTGCCGCTCGCGCCAAGGAGGGAGTCCGATATGGGAAGCTTGCCGAGAGTCTGTTCGCTCGCTCTTGCCGCATGGCTTTTCATCGCCTCTTCGGCGGCGGCCTCTCCCTTGACGCTTGAGGTTGTCGATGCGGATATCGCGTCGCTTCTGACATCCATCGCACGGCTTTCGGGCCTTGATCTCATACTCGACGACTCGGTGGCTGGGCGCATCAGCCTCAGTCTCAGGGATGTCGAGCCGGAAGAAGCGCTCATGCTCATCGGCAAGACGAAAGGCTTGGTTATGCAGCGTGAGGGAAAAGTCCTTCTCGTGCGCTCGGCAAAGGAAGCGGCGCCTTTTTATCGCATGCACGTCCTGCCTGTTCACTACGCTGATCTCGATACAGCGTTCGCCGCCGTAAATTTATCTTTGGGAGAAGCAGGAATTTCCGCGACAGACGAGAATAAGAAAAATGGGAAGGAAGATACAAGCGAGCAGGGGCTTTACCGAACAGGAGAACGACTTTTGATTGACCGTGCGACAAACGCCCTGCTTTTCTACGGCACGGAAGAAGAAAGCGTGCGTGCCGAGACTGTGCTGCATTCGCTCGATGTGCCGACCGAGCAGGTGTCCTTGGAGGCGCGCGTCGTCGCTTTGGAGAAGAATGCGGCGAAGGAACTCGGCGTGGACTGGGACTGGTCGCCCTTGCCCATCGATCCGCACGGCGCAGCGAAGGGCGCTGCAGAAGGCAGAAGACGGGGCATCGACGGCGAGGTGCCGGGCGTCATTCGCTTCGGCAGGACGCCGGAGGGCAAGCCATACGAGTTCTACTATCGGGCGAAGATCGCGGCGCTCGTCACGGACGGCAAGGCGGATGTCTTGGCGCGTCCGAACATTACAACGCTGCAGGGCAGGGAGGCCGTGATCAACATCGGCGGCTCCGTTCCCGTACCCGAGACGCAGACGACGAACTCGACGGTGACGACTTCGATCGCCTACAAGAAGGCGGGCATCATCCTGCGCTATACGCCGCGCATCCATGAAAACGGCGAGATCACGGCGCGGGTTCATACGGAAGTCAGTTCGCCCGTCTATGTCGATGATCTCAAGGCGTACAAGTTCCAGGAGCGTTCAGCCGATACGACCGTGCGCTTAAAAGACGGCGAGACCATGGTCATCGGCGGACTCATCGGCAGCGAGGAATCAAGAGTCTTCGCAAAGGTGCCGCTTCTGGGCGACATTCCCGTGCTCGGCGCTTTTTTCAAGAGCGTGCGCCGCACGAAGACGGATTCTGAAATCATGATATTTTTGACCGCGCACATCTTGCGCGATACTTCTTCTCCTGCCGAAGGAACGGCGGGATCAGAGCGGAACGGAAAGGATGTTTGGCAATGACAATCAAGATCTTGATCGCGGACGACCATGCGCTGCTTCGCCAGGGAGTCAAGCGCGTACTGAATTTTGAGGATGACCTCGAGGTCGTCGGCGAGGCGGAGGACGGACAGGAAACGCTTGCCAGAACCCTCGTCCTGCAGCCTGACGTGCTGCTCCTCGATCTCAATATGCCGGGCCTCTCGGGGCTTGAGGTGGCGTGCCAGCTCCAGGCGGCGAAGTCCAAGACCAAGATCATCGTGCTGACGATTCACGACAGCGACAACTATGTGCTCGAACTCTTGAAGAACGGCGTTCTCGGCTATCTCCTCAAGGATGTCGAGCCTTCGATGCTCATCAAGGCGATCCACGTCGTCAACGAGGGCAACGCTTTCGTCTATCCGTCGCTCGCCGAGCGTCTCTTCGGCGGCGTCGCCGAAGACGAAAATATCAACGAGAAGGCGCGCACGATGTGGCGCGAGAGCCGCTCCGAGCGCCTGACTTCGCGCGAGATGGACGTGCTTTCGTGCATCGCCAAGGGGTTCAGCAACCAGGACATCGCGCAGGCGCTCTTCGTCAGCGAGAAGACGGTCAAGAACCATCTGACGAACATCTTTAGAAAGCTCAATGTCAACGACCGCACGCAGGCACTGATCTACGTCTTGAAGCACAAGATCATGACGCTGGAGTGAGCGGCAGGCATTTTCGACCGATGCATAATGTATGCATCGGTCTTTTTGTGATAATTATTATCTATAAGGACTTTTGCTTTGCGGGATTGACATTTATGACAAAACCACATAAAATGAAAGGAAATGAATCCCGAGTAAAATACCATGAAACCCCAAGAGGTCAAGCCGAAGGCGCAGACCGATTGGCCAGGTTTCCGTAAGGGCGGCGCACAATGTCCACAAAGTGGACGTTTGTGCGTGTAGCTTACCATGAAACCCCAAGAGGTCAAGCCGAAGGCGCAGACCGATTGAGCATAATGCGTTGCACGGCGGCGAGCTGCCGAAAGATTCCGTGCGGAAGAAAGGAGCATCATCATGTCGGATGCATTGCTGAACATCAAGAATCTCTCTGCAGGCGTGGAGGGAAAAACGATATTGAAGAACCTTGACCTGACGATCCGCAAGGGCGAGGTGCATGTGATCCTAGGCCCGAACGGCTCGGGCAAGTCGACGCTCATGAACGTCATCATGGGTCATCCGAAGTACGAAGTGACGGCGGGCGAGATCTTCTTCGAGGGCACGAGCCTCTTGGAGAAGGAGACATTCGAGCGCGCGAGGGAAGGCCTGTTCCTCTCGTTTCAGATGCCCGAGGAGATTCCGGGCATCACGGTCGAGAATATGCTTCGGACGGCGAAGCAGGCGGTGACGGGCGAGAAGGTCAAGATCATGGCTTTCAAGAAGGAACTCAAGAAGACGATGGAAGAGCTGAAGATCGATCCTTCGTACGCCGAGCGCTACATGAACGTAGGGTTTTCGGGCGGCGAGAAGAAGCGCAATGAGATCCTGCAGCTTTTGATGCTCGCGCCGAAGCTTGCGCTGCTCGATGAGACGGATTCGGGTCTTGACGTCGACGCCGTGCAGATCGTCTCCTCGGGAATCGAGAAGTATCATACGGCGGACAACAGCTGCCTCATCATCACGCACAACTCGAAGATCTTGGAAAAGCTCGAGGTCGACCGCGTGCATGTCATCATCGGCGGCCGCATCGTCGAAGAGGGCGGCCCCGAACTCATCGACGAGGTGAACCGCCGCGGCTTCACGCACATCCTCGACGACGTCGCAGCGAAGTGAGGTGGGCGAGATGGCAAAGAAGAAGACCTTTGTGGAGGACATCGAGCGCACGCTCTACGACATCAGGAATCACGACATCCCCGTCTACAAGGCACAGCAGGGTCTGACGGAGGACATCATCCGTGATATTGCGAAGCAGAAGCACGATCCCGATTGGATGCTTGAGTTCCGCCTGAAGTCGCTCGAGACGTACAACAAGATGGCGCTTCCCTCGTGGGGTCCCGACCTCTCGGAGCTTGATATGAACGAGATCGTCACCTATGTGCGCCCCGATGCGAAGATGACGGGAAACTGGAAGGAAGTTCCCGAGGACATCAAGGAGACCTTCGACCGCCTCGGCATCCCCGAAGCGGAGAAGACATCGCTCGCGGGCGTCGGCGCACAGTACGATTCGGAAGTCGTCTACCACAGCATACAGGAAAGCCTCGTGAAGCAGGGCGTCGTCTACACCGATATGGAGACGGCGCTCGTCGAGCACGAGGACTTGGTCAAGAAATACTTCATGAAGCTCGTGCCGCCGAAGGATCACAAGTTCGCGGCGCTGCACGGCGCCGTCTGGTCGGGCGGCTCCTTCGTCTACGTGCCCGAGGGCGTCGACGTGGAGATTCCGCTGCAGTCGTACTTTAGGCTCAATGCGCCGGGCGCGGGGCAGTTCGAGCACACGCTGATCATTGTGGAAAAGGGCGCGAACCTGCACTTCATCGAGGGCTGCTCGGCGCCGAAGTACAATGTGACGAATCTACACGCGGGCTGCGTCGAACTCTTTGTCAAAGAAGGGGCGCGGCTTCGCTACTCGACGATCGAGAACTGGTCGCGCAACATGATGAATCTCAACACGAAACGCGCCCTCGTCGAAAAGGACGGCCTGATCGAATGGGTCTCCGGCTCCTTCGGCTCGCACGTCTCCATGCTCTACCCGTGCAGCATCCTGCACGGCGAGCGTGCACGCTGCGAGTTCACGGGCGTGACCTTTGCCTCGAAGGGGCAGACGCTCGACACGGGCGCGGCCGTCATCCACACGGCGCCGCACACGTCGGCGACGATCAACACGCGCTCGATCTCGAAGGCGGGTGGCAAGGCGATCTACCGCAGTGCCGTGAAGGTCGCGAAGAACGCGCCGTTCGCGAAGTGCTCGGTCAACTGCGAATCTCTGATGCTCGACAGCATCTCACGCTCCGACACGCTTCCCGCCATGGACATCGAGGGCGATGAGGCGGACATCGGGCACGAGGCGAAGATCGGCCGCATCAGCGACGAGGCCGTCTACTATCTGACGAGCCGCGGCATCGACGAGGAGGAGGCGCGCGCGATGATCGTGCGCGGCTTCGTCGAGCCGATCGCGAAGGAACTGCCCTTGGAATACGCCGTTGAGATGAACAATCTCGTCAATATCGAGCTTGAAGGCACGATGGGATAAGGGGAGGAGAGAAAAATCATGCAGAATCAAGAACTTTTCAGCTCCATTCCCATGCGCACCTGGCGCTGGCTCGGCGTCAAC
Organism: uncultured Selenomonas sp.; assembly: GCA_905373085.1. GTDB lineage: Bacteria > Bacillota > Negativicutes > Selenomonadales > Selenomonadaceae > Selenomonas. The sequence goes on along the minus strand of CAJPRR010000050.1, from coordinate 7,943 downwards.
GGCGCAGCTCTGCCCGATGGACTCGATGCCGCCGAAGTGCAGAAGATCCATGTGAAGGCGGGCGAGACGAAGGAAGCCGTCCAGATCTACCGGAAGGGCGGCCATGCCGAGATCGAAGCTCACGTCGAGGCGGGCGGCACGCTTTCCCTCGTCAAGGTGCAGCTCGTGCCCGAGGAGGAAAGCCATGCCGACGACGTCAAGGTGCGTGTCGAAGAGGGGGGAGTCTTTTCCTATACGATCTTCGAGGTCGGCGCGAAAGAACTCGTGTCGAAGCTTTCCGTCGAGCTTGCGGGAAAGGGCGCCGCAGCGGACATCGCGGCTTTCTACTTCGCCGACAAGAAGCGCAGGCTCGACTTCAACTATCTCGTGCGCCAGAGGGGCGAGCATACGGACGCAAATATGCAGGTCAAGGGTGCGCTGATGGACGAGGCGCAGAAGGTGTTTCGCGGCACGCTCGACTTCATCACGGGCTCAGCCGGTTCCGTCGGGCGCGAGAACGAGGACGTCATCCTCCTCTCGCCCGGTGTCCGCAATCGCTCCGTGCCGCTGATGCTCTCGGGCGAGGGCGATGTCGACGGACACCATGCCGTGAGCATCGGCAAGATGGACGAGGCGAAGCTCTTCTACCTGATGAGCCGCGGACTCGATCTCGCCGAGGCGCGTCGCCTCGTCGTCGAGGCCGACCTCTTTCCCGTGCTCGACCGCATCTCGGACGAAGCGCTCAAGGAGGAGATTGCCGCCTCCATCGAAGGGAGGATCGAAGATGCGGACTGAGGAAGACATTCGCAAGGATTTTCCCTTGCTCACGCACAAGATGAACAATCAGCCGCTCGTCTACCTCGACAACGGCGCGACGACGCAGAAGCCGAACGAGGTCATCCAGGCGATCTGCGGCTATTACGGCGGCTGCAACGCGAACCCGCACCGGGGCGCCTACGCGCTCTCCGTCAAGGCGACGGACATCTACGAGTACGCGCGTGCCGCGACGCGCTCCTTCATCCATGCGCGTCTGCCGCAGGAGATCATCTTCACGAAGAACGCGACGGAGGCACTGAATCTCGTCGCCTACAGCTACGGCCTTGCGAACGTCGCGGCGGGCGACGAGATCGTCATCTCCATCGCCGAGCATCACTCGAACCTCGTGCCGTGGCAGATGGTCGCCCGGGCGAAGGGCGCGGTCTTGAAGTACATGTACCTCGAAAAGGACGGCAGGCTCTCCGTCGAGGAAGCGAAGAAGAAAATTACGAAAAAGACGAAGCTCGTCGCCGTCACGGAAGTCTCGAACGTCCTCGGCCTCATCAACCCGGTCCGTGAGATTGCCGCTGTCGCGCACGAAAACGGCGCCGTGATCCTCGTCGACGGCTCGCAGAGCGCGGCGCACATGGCGGTCGACGTGCAGGATATGGACTGCGACTTCTTCGCCTTTTCGGGGCACAAGCTGCTCTCGCCCATGGGCATCGGCGTGCTCTACGGCAAGGCGGCCCTGCTCGACGCCATGCCGCCGTTTTTGCGCGGCGGCGACATGATCGAGTACGTCACGGAGCAGGAGACGACGTTCGCCGAGCTGCCGCAGAAGTTCGAGGCAGGCACGCAGAACGTCGGCGGCGCGGCAGGGCTTCGCGCCGCCATCGAATATCTCGAAAAGACGGGATTCGACACCGTGCGCCGCATCGAACAGGAACTCGTGAACTACGCGCTGCCCAAGCTGCGCCAGATTCCCTTCGTCGAGCTTTACGGCTGTGACGCCGATCCGGCCTTGAAGACGGGCATCATCACGTTCAACGTCAAGGACGTCCATCCGCATGACGTCGCGACGATCCTCGATTCCTTCGGCGTCGCCGTGCGTGCCGGCCACCACTGCGCCCAGCCGCTGATGAAGTATCTCGGGCAGAACGCCACGTGCCGTGCGAGCTTCTACCTCTACAATACGAAGACGGACGTCGATCGCTGGCTTGAGGCCTTGAAAGAGGTCAGGAAGGTGATGCATCTATGAGTCTTGCGGACATCTATACGGAGCTGATCGCCGAGCACAGCCGCTCGACGGAAAACAAGCATGAACTTGCGGGCGCGACCGTCAAGGAGCGCGGACACAATCCTTCGTGCGGCGACGAGATCACATTGGAACTCATCGTCGAGGCAGGCAAGATCAAGGACGCCGCCTTCACGGGCGTCGGCTGCGCCATCTCGCAGGCCTCAACCTCGATGATGATCGACCTCGTCAAGGGCAAGACCGTCGAAGAGGCGCATCACCTCGCCGACCTCTTCATCTCGATGATCAAGGGCAAGAAACTGACTGGAGAAGAGCTGGAAGAGCTTGACGAGGCCGCCGCTTTAGAGGGCGTCTCGCACATGCCCGCACGCGTCAAGTGCGCCGTGCTCTCGTGGCACACGCTCGATACGGCGCTCAAGAAAGAATAAAAGAAAAAGCTGCCCCGTGCATCTCTTTGATGCAGGGGCGGCTTTTTTTCATGCCAAGCAAGAGGAAAATATTTAACAAAAAGCATGGAAATGACGAAATAAATAGTGAAGTGGGTTCATATCAAATGATATGGTTTTGGGAAGCCTTGCTTTGGTTAGTAAGGGGTTGACAAGAGGGGGTATAGGCAATGTGGCGCTATAATGCGGATATTCCCGAAACGAATTATCAGAATCAATGCGTCAAGCTCCTGCTGCAGAAGCTCGGCGTCATCCTGTTCAGCTACGAACTGCAGACGGATACGATGTCCTTCCGCCTGGCGCGCGGCATGCAGGCGCGCGAGATCGAGGGCTTCCGCCGCTCGCTCAATGCGGAGCGGCGCCTGATGGTTCACCCCGATTTCTTGGAGCAGCTGATCGCCTTCTTTTCGGGGCAGAATACGGAGCGCGACAGATTCCTGCTCGATATGGGAAATCCTCCGACGGGCAAGTACTCGTGGTACAAGTTCGTCATCGAGCGGGAAAACGATGAATACGGTCATCTGAGCACGGTGCGCGGCGCCATGTGGCGCACGGATCGCCTGCACGATGCGGCAAAGGAAGGCGGACGCTTCCGCTCCGAACTCGACTCCGTTACGGGCGTCGCCAACGAGAGCGGTCTGATTGCACAAGCTGACCGCGTTCTTGCGGGAGAAGGCAAGAAGGACGTCAACGCGCTCGTCCTCGTGCGCTTGGAGCGCTATGGGGCCTTGGAAAAGCGCTTGGGAAAGCGCGGCGCGGAAACGATTCTCGTGAGGCTCTGCAACTCCATCGGCAGCAAGTTCCGCTCGGGCGACGTGCTCGCGCATCTTGGCAAAGGCGTATTCTCCGTCTTTGTGCGCGATGTGACGAGCAAGCCTCTCTTGGAACTGAACGCCAAGGGAATTGAAGCGATTTTTCGCCCGGGAAACGCAGAGTACGGAAAGTACGGCATAAAGTGCCGCATCACGCTCGCCTATTCGCCCGAGGAAGGCGTGCGCTGCCGCGAGCTTCTTGAAGCGGCGAGAAAGAACCCGCCGCTCCTCTGAGAGAGCGGCAGATGCAAGCGATATACAGCAAAAAAGCCTGTCCTCTGACGAGGGCAGGCTGTATTTTCATGGTGCGATCGGCGCGATTCGAACGCGCGACCCCCTGCTTAGGAGGCAGATGCTCTATCCAGCTGAGCTACGACCGCAGACAACGTGTATATTCTAGCAGAAGAAGCGCGAATATGCAAGCGTTAAAAGCCCGGTTGCCGCGCTTTCCTGTTGTTCGGCGAGACTTTCTCCACGCGTTGCTGCGTCAGCCGTTTTTCTGAAGGACATGGTCGACGTCCTCCTGTCTGCCTGCGACGAGGACGGCGGCATTCGCGGCGAGGACGGTTTGGGCGGAGATGTTGAGGTCGATGCGTCCGTCTGCCTTTATGCCGAGGATGTTCAAGTGATGGCGGCGGCGGACGTCGAGTTCGCCGATGCTTTTGCCCGCCCATGCTTTGGGCACGGACACTTCGTAGATGGCGTATTCGTCGCTGAGCGGGAAGTAGTCGAGGATGTGGTCGGAGCCGCAGCGGATGGCCGTCCAAAGGGCGAGCTGGCGCTCCGGATAAACTGTTTCGTCCGCGCCGTTTCGCAGCAGAAATTTCTCATGCATGTCACGCGAAGCGCGCGCCACGACATAGCGAGCGCCGAACTCTTTGAGGAGCGAGGTCGTTTCGAGAGAGCTTTGAAAGTCATCGCCGATGGCGACGATGCAGACATCGAAGCTGGGGATGCCGAGGGACTGCAGAAAGTCTGCATTGGTGCTGTCGGCGATGAGCGCGTTCGTCACGAGCGGCAGTATGCGATTTACACGGTCTTCGTCGTGGTCGACGGCGAGGACGTCATGCTGCATGTCGTGCAGCTTCTCGGCAATATAGCGGCCGAAGCGGCCGAGGCCGATGAGCAGGATGGATTTCATGATGTTCCTCCTATCCGATGGTGATTCGTTCCTCCGGGCGGCGGCCGGATTCCTGCCGGCCGCGCGCGTGTGCCGCAAAGATGACCGTGAGGCCGCCGATGCGTCCGAAGAACATCAAAATCATCATGACGCATTTGGAAAGCGGGCCGAGATCCTCGGTGACACCGATGGAAAGACCGACGGTCCCCAACGCAGAAGCCGTCTCAAAAGCGCTGTCAATCAAGCGTATGCCGTCGATGAGGTTGAGCAGCACGCTGCCGGAGGCAAAAAGCAGCAGATACATCATGAGGATGGTGACGGCATGACGCTGGGTTTCGGGCGAAAGACGGCGAGAGAAGCAGGTCGGATCCTCTTTGAGCCGAAAGGTGGCGGTCATGATGGCAAACAAGGTGAAAGCCGTCGTCGTCTTGATGCCGCCCGCTGTGGAGCCGGGAGAGCCGCCGATGAGCATCAGGACGATGAGGGCGGCGCGTCCCGTCTCGCTGAAGTCTTTGATGTCGATCGTATTGTAGCCGGCAGTGCGGGTCGTGACGGATTGAAAGAGGGAAATCAGGAAGTGTTCGCCCGTGGAAACGCCGGGATCAAGCTCGAAGAAAAAGAAGAAAAGCGCAGGAACAAGGATGAGGACTGCCGTCATCGTGAGGGCGATCTTGCTTTGCAGGCTGTAGGCGCGAAAATTTCTGCGGTTCAGACGTATGTCCGCCCAGGTGGTGAAGCCGAGGCCGCCGGCGATGATGAGGAGCATGACCGTGATGTTTACGACGGGGTCGGCAGCGAAGTCCATCAAGGAATTGCCGAAGAGGTCGAAGCCCGCATTGCAGAAGGATGAGATGGAGTGAAAGACAGCGAAGTAAATGCCGCGCAAGAGGCCGACTTTTTGGCAAAAAGAAGGGGCGAGGAAGAGCGCGCCGAGAAATTCGATGAAGAAAGTCAAGCGCAGAATGAAGTAGAGGAGCGGCACGATGCCGCCGAGCTGCGGCGCTGAAACGGCCTCCTTGGAAAGGCTGCGCTGCATGAGGCCGATGCGCTGTCCGGAAAGAGCGGCGAGAGAAACCGCGATTGTGATGACGCCGAAGCCGCCGATCTGAATCATGGCGAGGATGACGAGCTGACCGAAAGGCGTCCAGTAGGAAGCGGTGTCCACGGCAGTCAGTCCTGTCACGCAGCTGGCGGAAACGGCAGTGAAGAGCGCGTCCGAAAGGGAGGCGCCATCGCCGTTTGCCGTTGCCCAAGGCAGCATCAGAAGTCCTGTGCCGCAGAGGATCAGGACGAGGAAACTCAAGATGATGATGCGAAAAGGCGACAGCCTTCGCAAGAGACCGATGATGTTCATAAGACAGCCTCGCTCTATAATAAAGGAATCCCGGATAAATTCAGCTCCTGCCTTCGCGCATGTGTTTGCCTGCGTTTTTGAAAAGCACGTCCCTATTGTACGCTCCTTTTTTTGTTTATGCAAGGGAAGATACGGAGAGCGCAAGAGGGAGCAGGATTATTCTTAAATAGTTTTTATTCTCTTATTATCATATTTTTCGTTTTCTGTGGTATAGTGGAAAAAAGAAAGTGCAATTTCATGACTTAGAGGGAGGTACCTATGAAGATTCCATCCTTACGCATCATCTGCGCCTTGGGGCTTGCATTTTGTCTGGGCGGCTGCGGGGCGGCGCCCGCCTCGATGGCCAAGATGCCCAAAGAGATCGTGCAGAAGAACGAGCCGCGAGAAGGCGAGGCGGAGATCTACCTCGCGGGCGGCTGCTTCTGGGGCACGGAGCATTATCTGAGCCTTGCGCCTGGCGTCGTATCGGCGGAGAGCGGCTACGCGAACGGGCGCACGGCGCGTCCTTCGTATCGCGAGGTCTGCTCGGGCAGCGGCCATGCCGAAGCCGTGCACGTCGTCTACGATCCGAAGATCCTGCCGCTCGAAAAGCTTCTGGATCTTTACTACGACTCCATCGATCCGACGGTGAAGAACCGTCAGGGCAACGATGTCGGCGAGCAGTACCGTTCGGGCGTCTACTATGTGGCAAAGGACGGCAAGGCGCACGGCGAGGCCGCCGTGATCGGCGACTCGCTGCATCGCTTGCAGGGGAAACTGAAAAAGCCCGTCGCCATAGAGACGGGGCCGATCGTGAACTTCTATCGTGCGGAAGAAGAGCATCAAAAGTATCTGGAAAAGCATCCGGACGGCTACTGCCATATTCCGCTTTCCCTGATGTCCGACATGCGCGAGAAGGCTGCGGCAGCAAAGCCGGCAGAGGAGAAGCGCGTTTATAAGAAGCCGTCGGACGATGAGCTTCGGGCGCATCTTACGGCGATGCAGTACAAGGTGACGCAGGAGAAGGCGACGGAAGCGCCGTTTCAGAATGAATACGATCATGAGTTTCGCGCAGGAATCTATTGCGACGTGACGACGGGCGAGCCGCTCTTCGTCTCGACGCACAAGTACGATTCGGGCTGCGGCTGGCCGGCCTTCTCGCGTCCGATCGACGCTTCGCTCATCGCCGAGCACGAGGATACGTCGCATGGCATGGTGCGCACGGAGGTCACGGCAGCCAAGAGCGGCGCTCACCTCGGGCACGTTTTCGAGGACGGCCCCAAGGAGCTGGGCGGCGTCCGCTACTGCATCAACAGCGCTTCTTTGCGCTTCGTGCCGAAAGAAGAGATGGAGGCGCAGGGCTACGGCGAGTATTTGCCGCTGCTGGATGAATGACAGGCTGCGGCGCAGGAAGAGCCGGGAGAAGATGGATTTCATCTTCGCCCGGCTCTTTTCGGATATACAGCAAGAAACTCTAATTACATATGTCCTCACGCCTTACAGAAGCCTAACCAATCGGTCTGCGCCTACGGCTTGACCTCTTGGGGCTTCATGGTAAACTTTCAGGACATATGTTCAGCCGTCACGCGAAGCGGCATAGTTGCTTTTGTGTCCGTTTTCTGTGATGGTGTCATCAGAGAGGCACGCTGTACATATGTCCTCACGCCTTACAGAAGCCTAACCAATCGGTCTGCGCCTACGGCTTGACCTCTTGGGGCTTCATGGTAAACAAGAAAATCCCCCGAAGCGGCATGCTGCCGTGTCGGGGGATTTCTTTGCTTTCTTACTGCACGTTCATCGAAAGCTCGATGATCTTGTTGGCGAGCTTCGCCTTCTGCAGAACTTCCTCGGTGATGTCGCCGCCGGCTTCGACGATGACGACGCCCGTGTCGGTCGTGATGCGGCGCGACGCCTTCTTGTTGAGAAGGAAGCGTCGATGCCTGTCCTCGGTCGCCTTGGCAGCGGCCTTCTCGGCAGCGTCATCGGGTGCAGCCGGCCCGGTGGCGGGGGTCTCGGCGGCAGGCTCTGCAGCTGATTCTGCTGCAGGTTCTGCCGGCGGTTCTGCAGCGGGAAGTTCGGGCGCCGCAGGCATTTCGGCCTCAGGCTCGGAGGCGGGAGCGGCAGGAGTCTCAGCCGCAGACGCCTCTTCGGCAGGCGGGGCAGCTTCAAAGGAGGGGGCGGCAGGCGTTTCGGCTGCGGGCATGGCGGAAGCCGGAGTCGCTGCTACGCTGCCGCTGTCGAT
>CAJPRR010000049.1 GCA_905373085.1 uncultured Selenomonas sp. | reverse complement strand
TGACACTGTCGATGAAGTTCGCTGTCATATCCTTCTGATGCGCCATGCCGGGCACACCGTTGATATACCACTTGTTGCCATTGGAGCTGAGTCCGCGAATCGTGACATTGCTGTCCGTTGCACCCTTGCCGACGCGGACGGCAGGACTCAAGGAGAGAGTATCGAGAATCGTCCGATCGGGTACGCTGAACTGATCCAATGCTTTCTTGCCAAAGGTCATCGCCTGAAACGGCGTCTCCATGACGTCCTTGGAGCCGAGCAGTCCGATGTTTTCCCTGCGCTCGACAAGGCCGCCTGCGAGCTTCGCCCGTCCGGCCTCCACGACGGTTTCCGACAGCTCGTGCGCCGTTTCCTCCCCATCAGCCTCTGCCGCCTGAACACTGCCGTGCAGACTCATGCCCGTCAATGCCCCCACGATTGCCAAAGCCAGCCAATTCCGTCTCTGCTTACCCATCCTTGAACGACTCCTTTACTTGCTTGCTACATGATTCCTTGATACAAAAAAACCTCCCCACAGCCTGCAGGGAGGACGAAGAGCATCAAAAAGACACCCTTTCCTGTCGCTCGCAAGAAGGTGTGGTTTCACAAATCAAGGCAGGTCTCCTGGCTCTGCATCATCGTCTGTTCCGCCTTCCCAGAGTTTCCTCCAGTGACATCATGGAACATTCTCCGCATCACAGTGACGGGATCGCATCGGGCTTGCACCGATTTCCCTATTAAGCTCTCGCGAGCGCCTTGACTATGTATGAAGTTTTTCAAAGGCGAAGCGCGTCAAACGCCTCACAGCTTGCAGTATACTTTAGCTTTTCTCTAATGTCAACAGCATTCACGAAAAGATAGATCTATTTCATGCCTGCACATCCCATTTCGGTTCAAAAGATAACTATGCCCGTAGCATCATACCTGCACGAATGACACAGAAAAACCTCCGATCTGACACCTCGGAGACTTTTCTCACATCAAATCGACGCGCATCACCCTTACCGTCTACCGTAAGCATCGTTGGTTGTTGCCGTTCAAATGTATTCTCGTACACTACACTACGTCTCATGCCCCGTCCATACATACGGCGACAAGCCCCTCCGCCCCTCACCGCACATAATGCACCCGCTCCGCTTCAAACCTGTCTGCGTGCAGCTTTCTCTCGTTCGGATAGCCGAGGGCGAATAGGGAGAACGCCTTGAGGTTCGCGGGCATTTCGAGGATTTCTTCCACCTTTTTCATGTTCTCCTCGTAGGGAGCAATACCGAACCAGACGCCGCCGAGGCCGAGATACGTCGCTTCGAGCCAGATGTTCTGCTGCGCCGCCGCCATGTCGATGTGCGAGAAGCGAGGCACAGTCAAGCCTTCCGTACGGTAAGCGAGCGCTAAGAGGAGCGGCGCCCCTGCCGCGCAGCCCGTATAGGGCGTGACCTTGGCGAGCGCGGCGATCTTCTCGCGGTTCTCGACGACGAAGAACTCCCACGGCCGCTGATTGCAGGCGGACGGCGCCTGCATCCCTGCACGCAGGATGCGCTCGACCTTCTCCGGCTCGACCGGCCTCTCCTGATATTTCCTTATGCTGCGGCGCTGAAACACGACGTCATTCTCCATCGAAAATTGCTCCTTCCAACCGTTTCTCGATCTCCTCCTGCGCGAGCATGTCGACGAGCGTCAGCGAGGAAATCGCGTTGAGGCGGCCGAGAAGCGCCTGCAGATGCTCGCGCTTGACCTTCCTCCCGCCGCGCTCGAAGCGCTCCAAGAGCGCGAGCACGGCGAAGCGCGTCTCCCTGCGGCTCATGAGGCTGCTTGAGGCGAGGAGCACAAGCTGCGAGGCGAACGCTTCTTGCGCGAGCACGGGCAGAAGCTCAAACGGGTCGCGGCGTCGCTCATCGAAGACCATGTGCCCCGCCCACCACAGGCGGGCGATCGGATTCACGAAGAGCGAGCGGCGCCGCCCCTGCGCGAAGAAGAAATTGCTTCGAAGTGCGGCGGCCTTGCCCACACCGAAATCCTTTTCCTTGCGGTAATGGATGTAGCGCCAGAAGAGCGTGTGCGAAAGCCCCGCCCAGAAACGCTCATCCGCCGCCGTATAGGGCGCGAGCATGCGCCATGCGCCGTAAACGCGCCGCACGTTCTCCACGTCCGTCGAGGCAAAGTCGCCCTCTGTCAGAAGGTCGACGGGTGAAAGCGCGGCAAGCTCCGTCTTCTCCAGATAGCCGCGCGCCGAAAGATGCGCGAGCATCGCCGCATTGTCCGCGCTCTGATACATCGCGGCATATTCCTCGACATGCGTTTTCATATCGTCGACACCCGCCTGCGTCATGAAGTTCAGTTCCATGCGCCCACCTCCTCGCGCTGCGCCAGATCCTCCAACTCCTGCACGGCACGATTCAGCGGGTCGCGCAGGAGGCGCTGGGCGACGGCAAGGGGCTGTGCGTCCTTCGCCGCGAGATCGAGCCTCTCTTCTTCCAAGAGGTGCACGAGCACCCTCTGCCAGCGCGTCCTCGGCTCTTCGCCCGCACGCAGCGCACCCTGCAGCTTTTCGAGCGCCGCAGTGAGAGCCGGCTGGACGACGCACGAGAGGAACGTCGCGCTGCAGACGCCCTTCGCATAGCGGCGGTAGACGTCATACATGCCTTGCGGCAGGCGGGCGACGATGTAGTCCGAGCCGCAGTCGACGCGAAGCGCCGCCTCGCCCGCCTCGCGCCCCAAAGGTTCGACGCGCACGATGGAAGGAAGCGTCTCGTGCTCGTCATGCGCCTGCAGCAGGAACTCCGTCGTCTGGTCGACGGCGAGGATATGTCCGCGTGCAAAGGAAAAGACCTGCCCTTCGTAGGCTTCATGAAAATCGTCGCTCGCATAGCCCTCGATCGCCGCCTTTGCGACGACGAACGGCGTGACCTGCAGCGCAGAACGCACCTCGTCCGCCGCCAGCGTCAGCCGAAACGATGCATCGTTGAACTCGAAGAGACGGCGATACGAGGTGACGGGCGACTCGACGTGCAGCGCATAGCCCGCAAGCCCCGCACGCACGAGGTTCTTGAGCGATGCACAGCGAAGCACGGCGCGAAATTCGAGGCGCAGTTCCTTCCCTGACGCCTTCAGCTCGGCGATGCCGTCGAACGACGACTTGCGGTAGCTGTCATTCGTCTTCGCCAGCAGCGGATACGGCGCCAGACGCCCCCGGATCTTCAACGTACTTCACCTCCATCAGGCAGTAGTCACGATAGTCCATCGTATAGTCGACAAAGAGTTTCGCGCCCTTCGCGACATTCTGCAGCTCGATGACGTTCTTCTCGAACTTTGCCAATTTCGCCCTGGCTCTGCCCGAAAGCGAGGCCGCGAGCAGCTTGACAGGAACATCCGTCTGCTCGCCCGCGAGAAAAAGCTCCAGGCGCACGCGCTCGGCCTTTCGCGGCGCGATGAGGCTCAAGCGATAGCGCCCCTTCCCGCGCTCGACGCAAAAAGAGCGCATGTGGAGCGGCGAGAGGCGCGACGCCGCCGCCTTCTTCTTGCGGATCTTCTCGACACCGCTTTGAAGCTCCTCCCTGCGCTTGCCCTTTCGTGCGGCAAGGGCGCGGCACACGGCCTCGTCTTCCAAGTCGGGCAGGAAATCGCCCGCGCCGAAGGCGTCAACGCCGCGCTCCTCCTCCGCCATCAGCCGCTCGCGCACTTTTTCCTTCAGGTAGCGCTTCAGAGCCATGTACATCTCCTTCGCCTGCTTCTCCTGCGCCGCGTCCTGCAGGACGCCCGGCTCCCACGCGTCGTGCGACGGCACCTCGATGCGGCGGAACGCCTGCCCCATCGCGTTGTCCTTGATGAGGAAGATGCCCGTGAAGTCGATGCCGCTCGGAAAGCCCTTCTGCTCGAAGAGCTTCATGCCGATGTGGCGCGACATGAGGATGCGGCGGTTCAGCCCCTCGCCGCGCGTCAAAAAGAGCGTCGCCGCGCCGTCGGGAAAACCGTACTTCGCACCGTATTCTGCGGCACGAAGCTCGATCCTCTGCGTCGCCTCGTCCTCGCCTAGAAGCATGCGCGCGTAGCGCTGAATCATGCGGTTCTCCTCATAGTATTCCTTATGATGCGGACTTCCCGCCGTCTTTTCAACGGGAAGCGAATCCGCATAGAGTCCGAGGCTCGTCTTCGTGATGCGGTGATCGCCGATCTCCACCTCCAGGTTGCCCAGCCATATCGCGAGAAGGAAATTGTCGAGGACGGCGCGGATCATCTCCTGCTCCAAGCCCTCGATGGGCACAAGCCCCATGATGAAGATGTCCGTGCCGCTCGTGCGCCGCCGAAAGGCGGGATCGAGCGTGAAGATGTCCAAGAGCGCCTTCTTGTTCTCGTCGCTGTAGTAGACCGTGCCCGTCGTCCAGCGATCCTTCTCGTCCTTGTAGGAGACGAGCTTCGCGACGCCCGTATACGACTCCACGCCGTCTTTGTCCAACGAGGCGAAGAACGCCGTGCGAAGCTCCGAGCAGCTATAGACGACCGCCTTGCCGATGCCGAAGCTGCCGCCTGCGTTCTCCTCCTTCTGCACGGAAAAACCCTGCTCCTTGACGAGTCCGCTCCAAAGCGAACCCTTCTCGCCCGCGAGCGCCCCCTCAAGCCCGCGCGTGCGAAAATCGCTGATGCGAAGGACAGCGATGCGCTCCGCCTTGAGGACGTCCGCCGCACGCTCGAACGCCTCGCGGCACTTCTTGTCGTCCCGATTGCTGAGGAAGCAGCGCTCCAAGATATTCTGAAAATCCTCGCGCCCCGGAAACCTCTCGCGCGGGATGTCAAACGATTGAAAGGAAACGAGGACGGCGCCCTCGGCGTCGTCTCTTCGCGCGTCGAGCGAGTTCTGGATCGTCTCGCGCACGAGGTAGTGCACCGTGCGTATGCCGAAGGAAACGCGCGCGAGGTCGTTGTAGCCGACAAGTTCGCCGCTGTCGTTTGCCGGCGCACGCCAGCCGCCCTTCTTCCTGTCCATGAAAGGAAACAATTTTTCCACCTCATTCCTGTATGTTTCCTAGTATAGCAAAGAGACCGCCCAGTGACAATGCGTGAGGTGCAGCCAAAAATTAACAAAAGCTAAATATTGCAAAAATTTACCTGCGCCCTCTTGCATATACGAGCCAATATGCTATAATAAAGGTGCGGCAGGTGGACTAAGCGTCATCCCGCCTTTAGTGCCGTACCTTACTAACCACCAGAAGGAATCATCGCGTATGGTTCCTCCTGGTGGCAATATAATCGAATCCTCTCGGGGATTCAGGCTGCAAGGCCAACAAAACGAGCAGGCAGGGAGCTGGGCTTCCTGCCTGTTTTCTTTTGCTTTCTTGTCATTTCCAGTATTCTCAATTTCTGGTATTTTCCCGCAACTCTTTTGCACCATCGCGAAGATTGTGCTATAATGGGACGCGTGCGGCAGACCGCACGGCTTCATACATTCTATCATTCCTCAGATGCGGCATATCTTCTCACCATCGTGCCGCACAAAAGCGAAAGGAGTCTTTTCCATGCCAACAGCAGCAAAATCGAGCGGTGCAGGAAAAACCGCCGCAGCGAAGAAAAGCGGCGCCGTGCGCACGCGCAGAGCGTCGAACGTCGCCTACGTCTTCTTCAACTGCGACGCCGAAAAATCCCACGGCTCGATGAACATCTTCTACAACCACGAGATCTACCGCGACACGCAGGCCTCGCGCAAGGCGCTGTGGCAGAGGGTCAAGGAGGAGCAGGCGGCTTCGCGCATCGAGATCGCCGAGGACGATCTGACGAGCGTGCGCACGGCGATCCTCGAAAGCGATCCCGCCGAGGCGAGCCGCTACATCCGCTTCGGCTCGATCGAAACCTTCGTCTGCCACTGAGCATCTATGGGGGCATTCGCCCAGTCACCGCAGCCCGGGGACGTCCTGACGGACATCCTTGGGCTGCTTTCTTTCGGGGATGTCAAGCTCTTCGGCTTTCGTCTGCGTCGTCGGCACGCCTTCGGGCGTGAGACTCGGCGCGTAGCGCCAGCTCTCCTTGATTCTTTTTTCCAACTGCTCCTCAAGGAGGCGGCGCTCCTTCTCGTCGGCGATTTCCGGCTCGAACTGCCACGCTTGGACGCCCGTCACGCGGCCTTCTCGCGAGACGTCCGCGAAGAACCGCACATGCCCGCGGTACGCCGTCTCCTTCTCGGTCAGGCTGCGCTTCGTCTCTTCGCGCAGCACGGCGGGCTTGTTCGGCTTGCGCATCTCGGGATAGTCACGCTTTTGCATCGGCTTCTTCCTCTCTTCCTGCGCCGTCTTCTTCTCTCCCTCGCGCGGCGCTTTCGCCACTTCTTTCGCCCCTTCTCGCGGAAGCGGAGGCGGCGGCAAAGGCTCGGGCAAAAGCGTCTCTTCCGGAGCCGCCTCGTCCGCCGGCGGCTGCGGCGTCTCCTGTACAGGAGCAGGAACACGCTCGGCTGTTTCCTCTGCGTCCGACACATCGAGCCAGGCGAGTTCCTGCACGCCGCCCGGCATTTCTTCCTCATCGGGCAGAAGCAGCCCTGCAATCCCCAGCACGAAAGCGTGCAGCAGGACGGCAAGGAGCACGGCAGATCTCCAACGCTCGCGCACAATCACATGCATCCCTCCTCCCACGCATTTTCCATTCATTCATTATACCACAGGAATTGCTTGCGGCGGGGCAAAAAAAGCATCCCCCTTTATTTGGTATTTATTTGCAGGATTCTTCCCTTTTGGAGCAAAATATAGTATCATATAAATAGTCTGGACACGCCTCCTTTGCAGCGGCAAGACAAACAACCTACGGCTATCCTCAGGAAACAGAGCAATGCTTGGAGCACTGCATCCATCAATACTGCAGGTGAGAAAAATGATTCATATTCCTATAAAAAACTTAAAAGAAGGCATGATCACGGCGCAGAGCATATACAACCCGCTCGGCGCCAACTACTTGACGAAGGGCATGGAACTCAGTCCGAAATACATCGAACGCCTGGAAAAAGCGGGATTCGACGGCGTGACCGTCACCTCCACGGATCCCAAGCTCAAGCTTGCGCCGCCCGATGACATCGTGCAGGAAAAGACGCGCATCTCCGCCATACACAACGTGGCGACAGCTTTCCACAGCGTCGAGAAGAGCGGCACTTTCGACCCGGAGCCGCTGCAGGGCATTTCGGAAAACATCCTGCAGGACATCATCGCCCAACAGAAGAATCTCGTGCAGCTCACGGACATCCGCTTGCACGACACCTATACATTCGCTCATTCGGTCAACGTATCGATCCTCTCGGCGCTCCTCGGCGTCCTGCTGAAGCTCCCCAGGGAGGAGCAGCTGAAGCTCACGCTCGGCGGCCTCCTGCACGACATCGGCAAGGTCACGGTGCCCTATGAGATCCTCACGAAGGCCGGCCATCTCACAGACGACGAATGGAGCGTGATGCAGGGACATCCGGAAGCCGGCAGGAAACGTCTGAAAAAGATGTTCCCCAACGACACGCTGCTCTCGACCATCGCCCTGCAGCACCACGAGCACATCGACGGCTCAGGCTATCCCAACCATCTGAAAGGCGAGCAGATCCACCGCTACGGACGCATCGTCGCCATCGCCGACGTCTACGACGCCCTGACGAGCGTGCGCCCGTACAAGAGAGCCTATACGCCGTCCGTCGCGCACCGCCTCATGGCGACATGCTCGCCCGGGCACTTCGATCTCGATCTCCTGAAGCTCTTCTTCGACAACGTCGCGATCTACCCCGTCGGCACGATCCTCAAGACGCAGGAAGGCTACGCCATTGTAAAAAAGGTCGAATTCGGCCATACGCTGACGCCCGTCGTCTGCACCTTTGCCGACCGTGAGGGCAAACTTCTCGGCGCCCCCCACGACCTCGATCTGAAGGAGGCGCCGAAAGGGATGCTCGAAGGCGTGATCTCCGACAGCGAACTGTACCATTTCATCCACAACATCAATGTCGATCCGGCCATCTTCCTCCAAGAAAACGCAGAGAAAGAAGACACGTCGCCCAAAAACGCAAAATGAAGCACAGCGGCATCTCAAAGTGTTCCACCACTGAAACCGGGGTGTTTTCTCCATGATACGCTTGAAACCGAATCAGCTCAAGACCGGCATGGTGACGGCGCAAAGCATCTTCAATGAGAAAGGCGCCCCCTTCCTCGTGCGCGGCACGCCGCTGACCGATCGCTATATCTATCGGCTGCGCCAGCTCAGCATCCCCGAACTGCACGTCACCTCGCTTTCCTCCAACTTTCAACTGCAGCCGCCGCCCGACATCGTCGAGGAACGCACGCGCGTGCAGGCCGTCGACAACGTGGCGGAAACCTTCCGCGAGGCGGAAGAGAACGGTCGTTTCGACATGACCCGCTTGGAAAAGTGCGCCGATTTCCTCGTGCGCGACATCATGGCGAAGAAGAAGAACCTCGTGCAGATCACGGACATCCGCCTGCACGACTCCTACACGTTCTCCCATTCGGTCAACGTCGCCGTGCTCTCGACGATGCTCGGCGACCTCTGCGGCTATTCCAAGAGGAAGCTGCAGATCATCACGCTCGGCGGGCTTCTGCACGACATCGGCAAGCTCGCCGTGCCCACGCCCATCCTCAACAAGTCCGGCTCGCTGACCGCCGGCGAATTCAAGATCATCCGCCGCCACCCGAGCGAGGGGCGCAAGATCCTCAAAGAACTCACCTCGCCGATCGCCTCGATCCTCGCCATCATCGCCGTCCAGCATCACGAACATCTCGACGGCTCAGGCTATCCCTACCACGTGCGCGGCAAGTCCATCCACCCGTACAGCCGCATCACTGCCATCGCCGACGTCTACGACGCGCTGACGAGCGTGCGCCCCTACAAGAGGGCGTACAAGCCGAACGTCGTCTACCGAATGATGATGCAAAACTCGCCCGGCCACTTCGATATGGATCGCCTGCGCCTCTTCTTCGACAATGTCGCCATCTATCCCGTCGGTACGGTCATGAAGACGCAGCTCGGCTACGCCATCGTCAAGAAGGTCGTCTTCGGCCATACGCTTGCCCCCGTCGTCATCGTCTTCGCCGACAAGAACGGCAATCTCCTCAAGAAGCCCTTCGGCGTCAACCTCGCCCACTGCCGCCGCGACGTCATCCAGTACGTCATGGATGACGTGGAGCTCTTGAACTTCATCCGTCATACGGGCATCGATCCCGCCGTCTTCCTCGACGACGACCTGCGTGCGATGAAGGATTATCCGCGCATCGGGAAGCATGAAATTTGAGGAAGGAGATGATTCCCATGGCCTATCGCACCGCTCCCAGCCTTGTTCCCATCAACCAATTCGCCGGCTCGCAGGCCTCTCGCGTATTCGAGAGGCTTCACCAGGAAAATCAATTGATCGTCCTGAAAGATGATCAGCCTGCCGCCGTGATTCTCTCACCAAAAGAATTTTCACGCCTGAGTGAAATCGAAGAAGATTATCAACTGCTCTTGGAAGCCAATAGACGCTTGGCAAACAACATAGACGCCACGACCTTATCTCGCGAACAGCTCATGCGCGAGCTCAATATCACCGAAGCAGAAATAGCAAATGCGAAGGACGTCGTGATTGAATGAGCTGGATCGTCGAATATCTGCCTGAAGCAAAAGATGATTTGCAAAAGCTTGATCATGCCGCACAGGTGCAGGTTCTCAAGGGAATCGACAAAGTGGCGCAAAATCCTCTGCCACGTCAAAGCGGCAGTTATGGAAAACCGCTTGGTCACAAGGGAAACCTCAACCTCACAAGTCTTTTGAAGATCAAGTTTCGCGATCTTGGCATCCGAGTTGTTTACAAGCTCCAATATACGAATGTTGCAATGAAGATCGTCGTGATTTCTGCAAGGGCTGACGAGCAAGTCTATCGCATAGCGGCATCGCGGAAAAACGCTCACAAACTTTGAAACATCTAAAAAAGCCACCGATGGGCATGACCCTCATCGGTGGCTTTTCACTTGTCCGCACTACACGCCTCATGCCTCGCGCAATTCTGCGCGGGCGAGCTTGTATTCCGTCTTGTCGAGAACTGCATGAAGCTCCTCGTCGGAAATCATGCGCTCCATCTTGAGAACGGCGATGTTTTTTCCGAGGTCGACCTCGGCGGCCGCGCCGTCGATGCCGTTGAGCATACGCTCGACGGCGTTCTTGCAGTTGTTACAGTGCATGCCCTCGATGTGCAGCACCTTCTCGCCAATGACGTCGTGATAGAGCTTCTTCTTCGGGCCGCCCTCGATGCTGCCGCCCCCGCCGCAGCACGCACCGCCGCCGCCGAAGTGGCGCACCATGCCGCGCACAGCGAAGAAAAGCGCCGCCAAGAGAACCGCTCCCAAAATATACGTTGCCATGATTTCTCCTTCTTTCCTTGAGCAAGGGCAACAGCCCCTATATACCATGCTACCGCTCTATTCTACCCGCGCTTTATCGGCTTGTCAATAGTGATTCTTAGTGTTGACAATGTGCCTTGGGACGAAAACAGCCTCCCCGTCGGGGAGGCTGTAAATCTTGGAATCACTGAAACTTTCCGTTCAAATTCACGGCAGAGGCACGTTGAAGGCATTCTTGCCCGCGAAGATGGCGTTCTTGCCCAGCTCTTCCTCGATGCGCAGGAGCTGATTGTACTTCGCGACGCGCTCGCTGCGGTTCGGTGCGCCCGTCTTGATCTGCCCGGCGTTCAGCGCGACGACGAGGTCGGCGATCGTCGTGTCTTCCGTCTCGCCCGAGCGATGCGATACGACGGCCTTGAAGCCCGCATTGTGCGCCATGGCAACGGCGGCGAGCGTCTCGCTCAGCGTGCCGATCTGGTTGACCTTGATCAGAATGGCGTTCGCAGCCTTCATGTCGATGCCCTTCTTGAGGCGCTTCGTGTTCGTCACGAAGAGGTCGTCGCCGACGATCTGCAGACGGTCGCCAAGCTCCTTCGTGATGAGCTGCCAGCCCTCCCAATCCTCTTCATCGAGCGGATCTTCGAGAGAGATGATCGGATACTTGTCGACGAGCTTCTTCCAATGCGCGACGAGCTCTGCCGTCGTGAAGACCTGACCGGACTTGGGCTGCTTGTACTCGCCCTTCTTCGAACCTTTCCATTCGCTGGCGGCCGCGTCCATCGCGAGCACGAAATCCTTGCCTGGCTTGTGGCCTGCCTTCTCAATCGCACGCATGATGTAGTCGATCGCCTCATCGTCCGACTTGAGGTTCGGTGCGAAGCCGCCCTCGTCGCCGACGCCCGTCGCATGGCCGTCCGCCTTCAAGAGGCTCTGCAGCGCATGGAAGACTTCCGACGACCACTGGATGCACGTGCGGAAATCGGGAGCGCCGACCGGCATGATCATGAATTCCTGCACGTCGATGCTGTTCGCCGCATGGGCGCCGCCGTTCAGGATGTTCATCATCGGCACGGGCAAAAGGCCGCCCTGGCTGCCGCCCAAGAAGCGATAGAGCGGCGTCTCCTCGCTCGCAGCGGCTGCTTTCGCCGCCGCCATGGAAACGGCGAGGATGGCGTTCGCGCCGAGCTTCGACTTGTCTTCCGTGCCGTCCGCTTCGAGCATCGTGCGGTCGACGAGAGCCGTATCCGCAGCGTCGACGCCGACGACTGCCTTGGCGAGTGTCGTATTGACGTTCTCGACCGCCTTCAGGACGCCCTTGCCGAGGTAGCGAGCCTTGTCGCCGTCACGCAGCTCAAGCGCTTCAAACTGGCCCGTCGATGCGCCCGACGGCGATGCCGCACGACCGAAGCTGCCGTCCTCCAGAACGACGTCGACTTCCACCGTCGGATTGCTGCGCGAGTCAACGATTTCGCGTGCATGGATGCATTTGATCTTGCTGTTCCTCATCGTATCCACTCCTTGTAAAATCCGGGAGCGCCGATAGCATTTGCATCGCGTCGGCGAACTTCATTCTATCAGCAAATCCCAATGAAAACCCTTACCCTTAGCTTATCACGAAAGCGGCGGATGTCAAGCCTTTTGCTGAAAGCAATTCGCATTTGCCGCCTCTTTCATAAAAAAAGCGCACGGGCTTCGTCCTGCCCGCACGCTTTTTCCGCTTGCCGAAGCTCTACAGGCACGAACGCACCTATATTCGTATCGGCTTAAGCAAGCTCCAGCATCAGCGCCATCTTGAAATTCTTCACGGCACGCACATAATGTCTGCCGTTCTTCGCGAACTTGAAGTGCTCGCCCGCGTGAACCGTGTACTCCTTGCCCTCGTAGCCGATGACGGCCTCGCCTTCGAGCGCAAAGACGAGAGCCTCGCCCGGCGCCGCGTGCTCGTCAAGCCCCGTGCCCGCGCCGAAGCTCATGAGCACGAACTTGAGGTTCGGGCTCTGCACGAGATCCATGTTGACGATCTTGCCCTCCTGGCACGGCAGAAGCTCTGCCAGCTGAAATACCTTCTTGTCCTCGATTGCCTTGTTCACGGTCTTTCCCTCCTGCAAACTGATCTCAAGATATACGGCGCCGCGCTCGGTCTTGACGCCCACGGGCGTACCGACGGGTACGACGAAGAAATCTCCTGCGGCGAGCGGCATATTCCCGCTCTCCTCGACCGCTTCCATCGCACCCGAAGCGACGTACCAGAGGCGGCGGCGCTCGTAGCTCTCCGCACTGATGTCCGTCGCTTCTGCGAGCGAGAACCAGACGACGTTGTTGCCGCCCGCCGCGCTGATGGCTTCCGACACCGTGCAGCCCGGGACGGGCGCCATTTCCTCGGCGGGGCGAAGCACCCTGCCTGCCTGACCTTTCATGGCTGTCATCTCCTCTCTTTCTGTTTCCTAGTATAACACTAGATAAATGCTTTTTCGGGAACATTTGTTACAGATTTTGAGAAATTTTCTTATTTCTCCAAGGAAATCGCCGCAAGATCTCCTGCGCGAGAAAACCCGTGGCAAAGCCCGTGAAAACGGCCAGAGCAAAGAGCATGGGCGCATAGTAAAAGACGTCGAGCGTGCCGAGCCAGAAAGCGGCGGCAAGAAGCTGACCCACGTTGTGCGAGAGCGCGCCCGCGACGCCGAGCAGCGCGAGCGGCACGCGCGGGACTGCCCGCAGCAAGAGGACGCCGACC
>CAJPRR010000048.1 GCA_905373085.1 uncultured Selenomonas sp. | reverse complement strand
CTCTATTTTTATTGTACCATGAAAATCCAAGAGGTCAAGCCCGAAGGGCGCAGACCGATTGGCTAGGTTTCTGTAAGGGCGGCGCACTTTTGTCCACGAAGTGGATGTTTGTGCGTGTAGTTTACCATGAAACCCCAAGAGGTCAAGCCCGAAGGGCGCAGACTGATTGGCAAACTTTCATTAAGGGCGTGTAGCTTACCGTAGACGTGCGCCGTGCGCAAAGGAGAGATCGTCTTGCTCAAAGACTCTGCCATACATGAGCTGTCCAACGATATGTCATACCGCAAGGGCTGCCGCTACTTCAAGGACGGGCGCGTGGCAAAGATCCTGCGCCGTCCCGGCACTTCCATCTACGTCGCGACCGTCGAAGGCTCGGAGGACTACGAGGTGCGCGTGCGCCTCGACAAGGCGGGCGAGAAGATCGAGGCCTACGACTGCACATGCCCCGCCGCCGCCCTCTACAACGGCGCCTGCAAGCACGTCGTCGCACTCTTGAAACTCATACAGGCAGGCCAGCTTGAAGAAGAAGGCGAGGGCACTGTCGCGTCCGTGCCGTACCAAAAACCTGTGGGACGCATCTTCGACTGCTTCGCACGCGCCAAGAAGCGCGCGCACCTGAACGCACCGAAGAAGCTTTCGCCCGCCGCTCTTCGCGAGGCGCCCATCTTCCTTGAGCCGCACTTCTTCTTCGAGCGCCACTACGGTCGCTCCAACTGCTGGCTGGAGTTCCGCATCGGGCGCGAGCGGCTCTACGTCATGCGCAGCATGCAGGAATTCATGCGCTCCTTCCTCGCCGGCACGCCCATCGAATTCGGCAAGAAACTGACCGTCGACCCGCAGACGGCGGCCTTCGCGCCCGGCATCTCGACGATGCTCTGGCGCTTCCTGCTCGACCTCTGGAAGGATGAAGTGAGCAGCCTCTACTACGGCGGCGCATATGGCGCTCGCCTGAACGGAACCATCTTCGAAGGCAAGGCGGTCAAGCTCACGCCGAGCGCACTCGTGCGCTTCCTCTCGCTCATGCAGGAAGCCGATGCCCCCTTTCAAGCGAGGACCGGCGTACACGAAGAGCGCACCGTCGAGATCGTCGAGGGAACGCCCGCCCTCGAATTGGGACTTGCCGAGAGGTCGGACAACGGCCGCCTCATGATGCTGACGGACGAAGTCTGCTATCTGGACAACGACGCGCACTTCCTGCTCGTCGAAGATACGATCTACCATGTTCCGCCCGCCTTCTCCGCCGCCCTGCACCCGCTGCTCGAAGCCTTCGGCTCGTCGCGCTCGCTCACCATCGCCGCGCAGGACATCCCCGCCTTCTTCAGCACGATCCTGCCCGAGATCGAGAAGGTTGCCGAAGTCGAGATCGCGCCCGCCTTCGCCGAACGCTACGAGATCGTGCCGCTTTCCGCCGCCGTCTACCTCGACTACTACGGGGACGGCATCGCCGCGCGTCTCGAATTTCACTACGATGAAATGAAGTTCAATCCGCTCGCAGGCAAAGCGCCGCAAAAAGCGCCGAGCGGCCGCCGACTCATCCGTGATGCGGCGGGCGAGTCGGCGATCTTCGCCTTCTTCGACACCTATGGCTTCCTGCCCGAGGACGGCCGCTTCGTGCAGAGCGACGAGGCGCAGAGCTTCCTCTTCCTCGACGAGGCTCTGCCCGAGCTTTCCAAGAGCGCCGACATCTACTACGCCGACGCCTTCCACGAAAAGCCCGTGCGCCGCATGCCGCCCGTGACGATCGGCGTCTCGGTCAACGACGAAAACCTCCTCGACGTGACCTTTGACGCGGCGCAGATCAACTTTGCCGAGCTCATCGGCGTGCTGCGCTCGTACCGCGAGAAGAGAGTCTACCACAGGCTCAAGGACGGCACCTTCGTGACGCTCGGCGACCAGCAGCTCGCAGGCCTCGCCGACTTCATCGAGAGCGCCGGCATCAAGAAGGCGACCGACGCGCAGAACATCCGTCTGCCGCTTCGCCAGGCGCTCTACCTCGACGCGCTCGCCAAGGAGGACAAGAACATCCGCCTCGCGCGAAGCAAGCGTTTCAAGAGCATCGTGCGCGACATCAAGAACCCCGTCGATGCCGACATCGAGCCGCCCGAAACGCTCAAGGGCGTGCTGCGCGACTACCAGCAGACGGGCTTCTCGTGGCTCTCGACACTCGCCGCCTACCGCCTCGGCGGCATCCTCGCCGACGACATGGGACTCGGCAAGACCCTGCAGGTCATCGCCTTTTTGCTCGCGCACCGCGAGGAGGGGAGGCCGCCCGCCCTCGTCGTCGCGCCGACGTCTCTCATGTACAACTGGCTCGAAGAAATCGAAAAGTTCGCGCCCGAGCTCAAGGCTTCCATCGTCGCCGGCACAAAGGCGGAACGCGAGGCGGCTCTTTCGCCCGCTCTGAAGGATGCCGACGTCATCATCACGACGTACCACATGCTGCGCCGTGACATCGACCTCTACGAGAAGGAGCATTTCAGCCATATCTTCCTCGACGAGGCGCAGCAGATCAAGAACCCCGCAACGCAGGCGGCAAAGGCGGTAAAAAAGCTCCGGGCGGATGCCGCCTTCGCTCTGACGGGCACGCCGATCGAGAACAGCCTGACCGAACTCTGGTCGATCTTCGACTTCCTCATGCCCGGCTACCTCAAGAGCCGCAAGCACTTCCAATCGCAGTTCGAAACGCCCATTGTACGTGCCAAAGATCCGCACGCGAGCGCCGACCTCCTGCGCTACATCTCGCCCTTCATCCTGCGCCGCCTCAAGAAGGACGTGCTCGAAGAACTGCCCGACAAGGTCGAGCGCAAGATGACAAACGAGATGACGGACGAGCAGCGGAAGGTCTATCACGCATGGTTCGTGCAGGCGAAGAAGGAGTTCGCCGCCGAACTCAAGGCGCACGGCTTCGGCGAATCGCGCATCAAGATTTTGGCGATTCTCACGCGCCTTCGCCAGATCGCCTGCGATCCTGCGCTCTTCCTCGAAGATTACACGGGCGGCTCGGGCAAGCTCGACATGCTCGAAGAAGTCGTCTCCGACGCCGTCGCTGCCGGACACCGCATCCTCATCTTCTCGCAGTTCACGACGATGCTCAGCCACATCGCCGCGCGCCTCGACGCCATGAATCTCAGCTATGCCTGCCTCGACGGCTCGACGCCCCCCCTTGAGCGCATGCGCCGCGTGCGCGACTTCAACGCAGGCGCAGAGCCGCTCTTCCTCATCTCGCTCAAAGCGGGCGGCACGGGGCTGAACCTCACGGGCGCAGACATGGTCATACACTACGACCCGTGGTGGAATCCCGCCGTCGAAGATCAGGCGACCGACCGTGCCTACCGCATCGGCCAAAAGAACAACGTGCAGGTGCTGAAATTCATCACGAAGGACACGATTGAAGAAAAGATCTATGAACTGCAGGAAAAGAAAAAGGCGCTGATCGACCGGATGATCCAGCCCGGCGAGAACTTCCTCTCAAAGCTGTCGGAGGAGGAAATCACAGCGCTTTTCCAATAAAATGAAGCGGGGAAGCCGAAAAGCCTCTCCGATTGCCCTTTTCCCGCACAACGCACAGGGAGGCGGATAAAATGCAGCGCACGATTCTTCACGTCGATATGGACGCCTTCTTCGCCGCCGTCGAGCAGCGCGAGCACCCCGAATACAGAGGAAAGTCCGTCATCGTCGGCGGGCTTTCCTCGCGCGGCGTCGTCGCGACCGCCTCCTACGAAGCGCGCCGAAGCGGCGTGCACTCGGCCATGCCCATGGCGACGGCGCGCCGCCGCTGTCCCGACGGGATCTTCGTACAGGGAAACTACGCGCTCTATCGCGCCGTCTCCGCCGAGATATTCGCCATCTTCTCGCGCTACTCGCCGCTCGTCGAGCCGCTTTCCATCGACGAAGCCTTCCTCGACGTCACGGGCATGGGGCTTCTCGCGCCCAGTCCGCGCGTGCTCGCCCAAAGGCTCAAGGCGGAAATCCGCGAAAAAACCGCCCTCGTCGCCTCCGTCGGCATCGCGCCGAACAAGTTCCTCGCCAAGCTCGCCAGCGACCTCGAAAAGCCCGACGGGCTCGTCGAGATTCGCGCAGAAGACGCCGTCCGGCGCATCGCGCCGCTTCCCGTGCGCCGCCTCTGGGGCGTCGGCAAGCGCACGGAAGAAAAGCTCGCCGCTTTGGGCATCAAGACCATCGGCGAGATGCAGCAGGCCGACGAAAAGAAGCTCGCACGCAGCCTCGGCAGACGCGCGGCGCACGCCCTCAAGGAACTTTCCTTCGGGCGCGACGAAAGGCGCGTCGAGCCTGAGCGCGAGGCGAAATCCATCGGCAAGGAAGTGACCTTCGAGCGCGACCTCGAAAACGCCGAAGAAGCCGAGCGCGAGCTTCTCTCGCTCGCCGAGAAGGTCGGCTGGCGGCTGCGCCTCGCAGGCGTCGCCGCACGCACGATCCAGATCAAGGTGCGCCGCGCTGACTTCACGACCTTCACGCGCAGCCGCACGCTCTTCGAGGCAACTGCGCACGACGAGCCGATCTTCCGGACGGCACGCGACCTCTTCCGCGAGCTAGGCATCAAGAGCGGCATCCGCCTCCTCGGCGTCACGGGCGAAAACTTCGAGCCGAGCGCCCTGCCGTCGCTCTTTCGCGACGAAAAAAAAGAGCGCCTCTACGGTGCAATCGACGCACTGAAAAAGCGCTTCGGCGAAAGCATCATCACCAAAGCTCCTCTCATCGACAAAAATCCGAAAAAAGAATAAACCATACGCACGAAAAAGCGTAGAGCCTGTAAAGCATCCGACTGGAAAGGCTGCTTTACAGACTCCACACAAGGCGAAAAGAGACCACCAGCCATAAACCTTCTAGCGACCCCTTTTCAAAGCAGATGTCCAAAATGTCGTTTGCTTTATATGTCTAAAACCTGCGACTCGCAGGTGGGCATCTTGAGCCTTGCTTCTGCTATTCGCTCGAAGGCGATCCAGCATCCGCAAGCCTAGCCAGATTCCCTTAGAAAACTGTAGGTTAGACATAATGAAAAGCTCACGTGCACCTCAGGCAACTTCTGCTTTGAACATATCATAGCATAACCTTTTTCTTGGCGCAAGACTTGACAAAGGAATTTCCTTTCATTTCTCATTCGATCGTAATCTTGTCGCCGATATTGAGGCGCGGCGGCAGACTGCCCTTGACGATGAGCTGGCCCGGCATCGAGCCTTCGGCGTTGATGACGACCGTGCAGTGTCCGTCCTTCCGAAGGTTCTCGTTGACCGCCTCGCCGACGGTGACGACCTTGTACTTCCTCTTCGCCCCCATCGTCAGTGTGTCGCCGACCTTGACATCGTCCGTCAGATCTCCCTCCGTATGCTCGACGACCATCTCCGTGAGGTTCGGGCGCACGCCCTCGTCGAGCAGGATAATGCTCGAACTGTTTTCCAAAAAGTTCGGCGCAAGGCTGCCGATATTCGTGATCGTGACGTCGTATTTCATGTCTCAGTCTCCTCCCAGCAACACGACTCCCTAAGTGTTTCCAGTATATCATAAAATGCCGGGAATGACTAGGACTGCTGCTCGCCATTCGTCTTTCGGCTGCACCAGATAAAGCAAGCCACATTCTTCTACAAAAATAATTCCCTGCCTTGCCTCGAAAAGATATGCTATAATTATGAAAGAAAGCAACGGGCTCTCCACCTAAACGAAGGGAGGATGAAATGTCAAAGAACACGCAGATTCTCCAGGCATTCGAGCGACAACGCTTCAATCCGATGAACGATGTTGCTTTTAAATTTATCTTCGGCAAAGAAGAACGCAAGCAGATCACCATTGATTTTTTGAATGCCGTACTGCAAGAATCGTTGGGGCATGAAATTCGTGATATTACGTTTCGGCAAACGGAGATTCCTCCCGATGCCGATGATGGAAAATTGTCGCGTCTGGACATTGCCTGCGAGCTTGACACGGGCGACTGGTCGATGTCGAAGTGCAGGTCGTCAATTATAACGATATGCAGCGCCGCACATTGTTCTATTGGGCGCGTCTGTATCTTCTTTCTCTTTCGCGCGGCGAAGGCTATCGCGTCCTGCGCCCTGCTATTACGATCAACCTCCTCGCATTCGAGCTTTTGCCGCAGTCAGAACCTGTAGCGATGTACAGTATCTACAATCCTAAAACAGGCGATCGCCTGAACAAGGATATGGAACTGCATTTTATAGAACTTCCAAAGTATATGAAGGCACCGCCAAAAAAGATCGGTGAATTATCAAAAATGGAGCGTTGGCTTGCGTACTTTGCCAACAAGCTCACAGATCTGGAAAGGGAGGAGTTGGCCATGAGCGAGCCTGCAATCAAAGAAGCGATGGAAGCGGAAAAGCTTTTCCTGTGCAATCCGGACGAGTATCTTCGTTATGTCAATCGGCAAATGGCAATCATGGACTATCGTTCCAGTCTGCAGGCTGCCGCCGAGGAAGGTGAGGCACGAGGCGAAGCGCGAGGCGAAGCACGGGGCGAAGCGCGGGGCGAAAGCCGTGTTACGCGCCTCATGTCCCTGCTCCTTGAAGCAGGAAAAATCGAGGAAGCGCGTGAAGCGTCCAACAACGAAGCGGCAAGGAAACGCCTTTTTGAAAAATATCGCATTGAATAATGCTAAACGCAAAAACGTCCAAGAGTTCATGCCTCTTGGACGTTTTTTGCGTTACTGCTTGTTCTTGATATAGTTGAGCTTGCCGCCCGCTTTCAGCATCTCGATGTCGAGCGCCGAGAGCGCGTGGTGCGTGCTGAAGCTCCGCTTCTTCGTGCGGTTCTCCACGCGGACGGGCGCATCCGGCGCGAGCGCGGAGAAGTCGAGGAAGAGCACGTCGCCCTCGGCGATCGACTCGTAGTCCGCCGCCTCGTCGAAGAGCAGCGGCACGATGCCGAAGTTCACGAGGTTCGCCGCGTGGATGCGTGCAAAACTCTTGGCGACGACGGCCTTGATGCCCAGATACATCGGCGCGAGCGCCGCGTGCTCACGGCTCGAACCCTGCCCGTAGTTCTCGCCCGCGACGATGACGCCGCCGCCCGCCTTCTGGCAGTGCGCCTTGAATCCCTCCTGCACGTCGCGAAAGACGAACTCGGAGATCTTCTCGATGTTCGAGCGGTACGGCAGCACCTTCGCGCCCGCCGGCATGATGTGGTCGGTCGTGATGTTGTCGCCGACCTTGATGACGACTTCCTTCTCGATCGCAGCTGCAAGCGGCGTGTTCTCGGGCAGCGGACGGATGTTCGGCCCCTGCACGACCTCGACGCTCTCGGGATGCTCGCGCTCGGGCGCATAGATCATCGAGTCATCGACGAGGAAGGCTTGCGGCTCAGCGGGAAGCCCAAAGTCGGCTTCGCGCGGGTCGGTGATGACGCCTGAGACGGCGCTTGCCGCCGCCGTCTCAGGAGAGACGAGACAGACGTTCGCCGAAAGAGTGCCGCTCCTGCCCTTGAAATTGCGGTTGAACGTGCGCAGCGACCACGCATTCGTCACGGGCGACTGCCCCATGCCGATGCAGGGGCCGCATGTGCACTCAAGGAGGCGTGCGCCCGCCGCGAGGATCTTGGCGAGGCCGCCCGCATCCGCGACCATGGAGAGCACCTGGCGCGAGCCGGGCGACAAGACGAGCGAGACGTTCGGCGCGACGCGCTTGCCGTCCAAGATGGACGCTGCCGTCATGATGTCGCGGTACGACGAATTCGTGCAGCTGCCGATGGCGACCTGATCGATTGGCTGCCCCGCGACCTCGCGCACCGTCTTGACGACGTCGGGCATGTGCGGCAAAGCGATCAACGGTTCGAGCGCTGCAAGGTCGATGTCATAGTGCTCATCGTAGACCGCACCCGCATCGGCAGCGAGCGCGCGGAACACATCCTCGCGCCCTTCGCGGCGCAGGAAATCGCGCGTCACCTCGTCGCTCGGAAAGACCGACGTCGTCGCGCCAAGCTCCGCGCCCATGTTCGTGATCGTTGCGCGCTCGGGCACAGAAAGCGTCCTCACGCCGTCGCCCGTATACTCGATGACCTTGCCGACGCCGCCCTTGACCGTGAGCATGGAAAGCACCTTCAAGATGACGTCCTTGGCGCTCACGCCCTTTTGAAGAGCTCCCGTCAGACGCACCTCGACGACGCGCGGCATGTTCAGCATGAACGGCTCGCCCGCCATCGCACATGCGACATCGAGGCCGCCCGCGCCGATCGCGAGCATGCCGATGCCGCCGCCCGTCGGCGTGTGCGAATCGCTGCCGAGGAGCGTCGCGCCCGGCCTTCCGAAGCGCTCAAGGTGCACCTGATGACAGATGCCGTTGCCGGGACGCGAGAAGAAGACGCCGTGCTTCTTCGCGACCGTCTGCAGATACTTGTGATCGTCGGCGTTCTCGAAGCCGCTCTGCAAGGTGTTGTGGTCGACATAGCTGACGGAAAGCTCCGTCTTGACCTGATCGACGCCCATCGCCTCAAGCTGCAGGTATGCCATCGTGCCCGTCGCATCCTGCGTCAGCGTCTGGTCAATGCGTATGCCGATCGGCGCTCCCTTTTTCATCTCGCCCGTCACGAGATGCTCGTGCAGGATCTTTTCCGTCAATGTCAACGCTTTTGCCGTCATAAAGACACTCCCTTTGCCGCCGCCCCGCCACAAGGTGCGCAGCCATTGCGCAGACCTCGGCAAAGCCGCCGTTGCTTTTCCTTTCATTTGGAAACGACGAATGACCCGTCCTTTCCTTTCGTTAAGTTATCACAAAGCGGCGCAAGCGTCAACACTTCTATGCAAATTTTATTATAGGAGCAATAACCCATTTTATATATTTTAACTGCGTGCTATAATGCATTTGTGCTTTTCGGAAAGACCATTTCCGTGAGCATGGTCAATCCAAGCTGTTCATCTGAAAGGGGACATTGCCATGGACAAGGCAATCCATCTCGCGCAATTTTACGGCAAGTCGCAGAACTACACGACAATCGCCAAAGATCTCTTCAAAAAATACAACGTCAAGCGCGGCCTCAGAAACGAGGACAAGACGGGCGTCTTAATCGGCCTGACGCGCGTCGCTGACGTCGTCGGTTACAAGGTCGACGACGACGGCCACAAGGTCGACGCCGACGGCGAGCTGTTCTATCGCGGCATCAACGTCATGGATCTCGTCAATTCCGCCGACCGCTCTTCCTATCTCTATGAAGAAGCGTGCTTCCTGCTGCTCTTCGGCTACCTGCCGTCAGGAGACGACCTTCGGCGCTACTGTCAGAGCCTCAAGGAAGGCTACGACCTGCCCGAAGGCTTCCTCGAAACGCATCTGCTGCACCATCCGGGCAAGAACCTCATGAACCAGCTCCAGCAGGCGATCCTCGCGCTCTACAACTACGACCCCGACCCGGACGCGACCGACGTCTACAAGACCCTCATCAAGGGCGTGAACCTCATGGCGAAACTGCCGTCCATCGCGTGCTACACCTACAACGCCAAGACGTACTACTTCGGCCGCGAGAGCCTCGTGCTGCACTACCCGCAGCAGGGCTTCTCGACCGCCGAAAACATCCTCTCCATGCTGCGCCTCGACGGCAAGTTCACGCCGGACGAAGCGCGTCTCTTGGATATCTTGCTCCTTTTGCACGCCGACCACGGCGGCGGCACGAACTCGACCTTTACGAACGTCGTCGTCTCCTCGACCGACACCGACCTCTACTCGGCGATCGCCAGCTCCATCGGCTCTCTAAAAGGGCCGCGCCACGGCGGCGCCAACGTGCGCGTCGCCAACATGATGGACAAGGTCATCGAGTCTGTCGGACTCGATGCCGACGACGCCGCCATTGAGCGTGTCATCGAGCGTCTGCTGAACAAGGAACTGGACAACCCCTCGGGACTCGTCTACGGCATCGGCCATGCCGTCTACACGCTGTCCGACCCGCGTGCCGAAGTCATCCGCGACCATATCGGCAGGCTCGCGGCGAAGAAGGGCGTCGAAAGAAAATTCGACTTCTTCATGCGCTTCGAGCGCGTCGCCAAACGCTATCTGAGCGAGAAGAAAGGCGTGAGCATGTCGAGCAACATCGACTTCTACAGCGGCCTCGCCTACGAGATCCTCGGCATCCCGCGCGACCTCTTCACGCCGCTCTTCGTGCTCTCGCGCACGGCGGGCTGGATCGCGCACAACGTCGAGCACAAGCTCTACGACAACCGCATCGTGCGCCCCGCCGCCAAGTACGTCGGCACGATGGTAGACTATGTGCCGAGGGAGGAACGCTGAATGACGAAGAACACCATCACCGTATTCAAAGGCGACGGCATCGGCCCTGAAATCACGGACGCCGTCCTCGAAATCCTGGAAAAGGCGGGCGCAAACCTCGCATACGAAATCTTTAACGTCGGCGAAGCCGAGTACGAGCGAAACGGCGCACTGATTCCGGCAGCCGGACTCGCCTCCTTTGAAAAGACGCACGTCCTTTTGAAATCCCCCATCACGACGCCCGTCGGCAAGGGCTTCCGTTCGCTCAACGTCACACTGCGCACGAAGTACGACCTCTATGCGAACATCCGCCCCGCGAAGTCAAACGAAGCCGTCCGTACGCCCTTTCCCAAGGTCGACCTCATCACCTTCCGCGAGAACACGGAAGACCTCTACGTCGGCGTCGAGGAAGAAATCGACGAAAACACCATGCACGCGACGAAGATCATCACGCGCGAGAAGAGCGAGCGAATCTGCCGCGCCGCCTTCCGCTACGCCGAAGCGCATGGGCGAAAGAAGGTCACGTGCGTCCACAAGGCAAATATCATGAAACTCTCGGACGGGCTGTTCCGCTCCGTCTTCTACGAAGTCGCCAAGGAATTTCCCGCCATCGAAGCCGACGACAAGATGGTCGACGCCGTCTGCATGATGCTCGTCATGCACCCCGAAAACTTCGACATCATGGTCATGCCGAACCTCTACGGCGACATCGTGTCCGATCTCACGAGCGGACTCATCGGCGGCCTCGGCCTCCTGCCGTCGAGCAACATCGGCGATCGTTTGGCGATGTTCGAAGCCGTGCACGGCAGCGCGCCCGACATCGCGGGCAAAGGCATCGCGAATCCCACGGCATTCCTGTGGTCCACCTGCATGATGCTCGAACACCTCGGCGACAGCGAGACAGCCGCCCGCATGCGCCGCGCCGTCGACGCGACGCTCAAGGAAGCGACGAGCCTGACCCCCGACCTCGGCGGCACGGCGACGACGCACGAATACACGAAAGCGATCGCGGAAAGACTCTGAGGATACAAAGATAAATCTGCCGCCATGCATCAGCTTCGACGCATGGCGGCAGATTTTCTATGCATCTTTATCTGAAATGCTGCACCGTCTCTTCTTGTCGCCGCAACAAATCTTATAGTATAATATAGGCAAGGAGATGACACAGTGAGAAAAACAAAACGTTCCTATAAAGATTCTTTATTTCGAGATATTTTCAATAACAAGAATCGTTTGCCAGAAATCTACGAGGCTCTTCTCGGCAGCAAGGCTATACCTGAAGAGATCACACTTGCCGCCATCGACGATACGCTTTTCACCGGCGTCAAAAACGATGTAGGATTCATCGTGAAAAACCGACACATAGTTCTCACAGAGCACCAAAGTACGATGAATGCAAATATGCCGTTGCGACTCTTCATGTACTTGGCAGAAATCTATCGTCAATATGTGGAGGAAGATGCTGTCTACAAAAAAGAATTGATCCCGTTGCCCGCACCGAAACTTTATGTATTCTACAATGGAATTGCAGAAATGCCTGACAGCAGCATGCTTCATCTTTCCGATGCCTTCGCTGGACGAAAAGGCGACTTGGAACTTGCAGTCGAGATTCTCAACATCAATGACAAGCCGCATCGTCCCATTCTCGAAAAGTGCCCTACACTTAAAAGCTACAGCGTATTCGTCGTACAGGTGCGTGAGCGCGTCAAGAATGGCAGTACGCTTGAAGCCGCCGTAGGCGATGCTGTTCGATACTGCATTGCACATGATTATTTGAAAGAGTATTTTCGTCAGAAACACGACAAGGAGGTTTTCGATATGCTGAATTTCGCGTGGAATCAAGAACGCGCCTTGGAGGTGAGGGCTGCAGAAGCAATGGAAAAGGGCTTGGCGCAAGGCTTGGCGCAAGGCTTGGAGAACGGTTTGAAAGCTTCCATAAGCAATGTGATGACAAATATGGGCGTATCGATGGAAAGAGCGATGGACGTACTGCAAATCCCACCAGACGAGCGTGCAAAGTATGCGCACCTTGTCAAAGGCTGATATCGAAGACGATCCCATAGCGTGAAAGGTCTCTTTCCTTTTTCATAAATAGAAAGATACCTCTGCAACGAAAAAAGGCGGTCTCCTCTGTTGGGAGATCGCCTTTTTTCATCGCTGCACCATCTCATCGCTCAGTGCGCTGCCTTGCGGCAGGCGGGGCATATGCCGTAAAAATACAGCTGCTTGCCCGAAACGGCATAGCCCGTCTCGCTCTCCACCTGCTCGACGAGATCGCCTGTATCCGCCTTGTAGACGTCATCCACACGGCCGCAGCTCACGCAGCAGATATGCGGATGACTCGTCGTGTTCGCGTCGTAGCGGAAGCTCTCCTCGCCGACGTTCAAGACCTGTACAAGACCGACCTTGCTCAGGATGTCGAGCGTCTTGTAGACCGTCGCCAAGCTCATCGTCGGATACGTCGGCTGCAGTTCGCCGTAGATCATATCCGCCGTCGGGTGCGCCTTCGTATGGCAGAGCACGTCATAAACGGCCAGTCTCTGCGGCGTCACCTTGAAACCCTTCTCGCGCAGCAGCGTCGTCACTTCCTGCATCACCATGATGTTTCCCTCCTTGTACACAGGCACATTCGAGCGCGAACGCAAGAGCCGCCTGCAAAAAAGCCTCGTTCCTTAATGACTGCTTTCTTAGGTTCTTTTTTCTAACAATGAATCCTCGTTAAAAAATAATCTCACTAAGTTTATTTTAGCGCAAGAAAGTGCTTTTGTCAATAATTTCATGCTGGTTTTCCTGCCCCGCTCATATACAGAGTCACATTTACCACATGCACAAACATCGACTTCGTGGACAAAAGTGCCCCGCCCTTACATGAAATTTGCCAATCAGTCTGCGCCCTTCGGGCTTGACCTCTTGGATTTTCATGGTAAACTACACGCACAAAC
>CAJPRR010000047.1 GCA_905373085.1 uncultured Selenomonas sp. | reverse complement strand
TTTCAGGAGATCGACGCGGATATGGCGGGCATCGGCCCTTTCATCCCGAACGGCGACACGCCGCTCGGCGAGGCGGCGGCTGGCGACATCCATCGGACGCGGCGCATGGTTTCGCTCTTGCGGCTGCTTCTGCCCGAGGCGAACATTCCGGCGACGACGGCGATGGAGACGTTGGCGCACGGCGCACGCTCGCTCATGCTGCGCTCGGGCGCGAACGTCGTCATGCCGAACGTGACGGAGGGCGACTTTCGCCGCAAGTATGCGCTCTATCCGGGCAAGGCCGCAGTCCGGGACACGCCCGAGCAGTGCCGCGCGTATTTGAGCGCAGAGCTTTCGGCGATCGGGCGCTTCGTCGCCGAGGATGCGGGATTTCGACGCAGGAGAAGCGCAGAGAAAGCGTGAGGTGTTTGCTTTGAAGATGAATGGGGCGCAGGCGGTTTTGGAAAGCCTGCGCAAGGAGGGCGTGCGCGTCGTTTTCGGCTATCCGGGCGGCGCGGTGCTCGATCTTTACGATGCGATCTACACGGAGAAGTTTCCCCATATCCTCGTACGCCACGAGCAGGGCGCGGCTCATGCGGCGGACGGCTACGCGCGGGCGGCGGGCGGGGTCGGCGTGTGCCTGGCGACGTCCGGCCCCGGCGGCACGAACCTCGTGACGGGCATCGCGACGGCGTACATGGACTCCGTCCCGCTCGTCTGCATCACGGGTCAGGTCGGCAATCCCTACATCGGCAAGGATTCCTTCCAGGAGGCGGACATCTGCGGCATCACGACGCCGATCACGAAGCACAACTACCTCGTGAAGGCGGCGAAGGATCTGCCGCAGGTGCTGAAGGAGGCCTTCTTCATCGCACGCACGGGGCGCCCGGGGCCGGTCGCGGTCGACATCGCCAAGGACGTCTTCACGCAGGAGATTGACTACGCCTATCCCGAAGATGTGCATTTGAAGGGCTATGCGGCAGACTTTTCGGGCGATGCGACAGAGGTCGCTGCGGCGGCTGAGGCAGTCGCCGCAGCGAAGCGGCCTCTTCTCATCGTTGGCGGCGGCGTGACGCTCTCGGACACGGCAAAGACTGTGCGCGAGATCTTGGATCTCACGGGGATTCCGTCGGCGACGACGCTCATGGGCGTCGGCTGCGTGCCGACGGCACGCGAGAACTTCCTCGGCATGGCGGGCATGCACGGCACATACGCGGCGAATATGGCGATCCAGGAGTGCGATTTGCTCGTCGCCGTCGGCATGCGCTTCGACGACCGCGTGACGAGCGATGTCCGGGGCTTCGCGCCGCGTGCGAAGATCGTGCACTTCGAGGTCGATCCCGTCGAGATCGACAAGAACGTCGTCGCCGACTGCCGCGTGCTCGGCGACCTGCGCCGCTCGCTGCCGCTCCTCAAGGAGAAGCTGGCCGCGCTCGGCGTCGATTTTCGTGCACGCTTTTCCGGGTGGAGCCGCTACATGGTCGAGATGAACAATGAGAAGCCGCTTTCCTACAAGAAGCGGGCAGGATGCATCATGCCGCAGCAGCTCATTGAGACGGTCAGCGAGCTTGCCGCAGACGATGCGATCATCGTGACCGATGTCGGGCAGCACCAGATGTGGGCGGCGCAGTACTATGACGCGAAGGAGCCGCGCCGCTTTCTGACGTCGGGCGGCCTCGGCACGATGGGCTACGGCCTGCCCGCCGCCATCGGCGCGAAGGTCGCGCACCCCGGCCGGCAGGTCATCCTCTTCACGGGCGACGGCAGCATCATGATGAATTGTCAGGAGATGGCGACGGCGGCGGCGAACGGCGTCGCCGTGAAGATCATCGTCGTGCACAACCGCGTGCTCGGCATGGTCACGCAATGGCAGCGCATGTTCTACAACAAGCATTACTCCCAGACGCTCCTGCCGGGCGGCACGGACTTCGTGAAGCTCGCCGAGGCGATGGGCGTCGAGGCGTGCCGCATCCAAGAGCCGGCACGCCTCAGGGAGGACTTGGCGGCGGCTTTGGCAAGCGACGCGCCGCAGCTCATCGACGTCATCGTGCCGGGCAATGTTGACGTGCTGCCGATGGTGCCGGGCGGCAAGAGTCTCGACGAAATGGTCTTGGAGAGCGAGTGAGGAGGAGCAGGATGAAGGAGGAGGAGCTGCGGCTGACGGAGCAGCTGCGGCAGGCGGCTGCAGAAGGCGATGCGCCCGCCTGGCGCACAGCGGCGCTCGCACTTATGGAAGCGTACAACCGTGCGCCCAACGAGGAGCTTTTTTCTCTGCTGCATGATCTGCTCTATGTACCGAATGCCGACGTCATGCGCGAAAACTATGAGCGGGCGTGCACGACGCTTATCGAGCGAGCGGCACGCATGACGGGCATGACCTCCGCACAGCAGGAACTTCCAGCGTATGAGGCGCTGCCGTGCCGCCTTTTTCCCATTGATGCGGATGCTTCCGTCTTTTTTCTGGATGCAGGAAACTGCTTCCTGCTTTACGAAGGCGGCGCACGCCTTTTTGACGCATTGCGGGGAATGCTGCTCGATGTATCGGAGTCGGAGCTTCTTCCGCTTATGGCGGAGGCCTTGCGTGAGCAGCGCGTGATCGGCGTACGGCATCAGCTTTTTCTCTGGCTTGAGCAGCGCTCCTTTCCGCCGCAGGCGAAAGATCTGGCGGCAGAGTTCGCCGCCTTGAGCGACGATGCGTCTGCGCCTTTGCATATCGAAGCGGCTCTTCGCTTTGCAGCGGGCGATTTGACCGGAGCGCGTGAACTGGCCGAGCATGCATACGCGCTTCGCGTCGCCAACATAGATCTGTGGCGGCTGCTCGTGGACATCTATGATGCGGCGGGCGAGGAGAAGCGTGCCGCACGCTTCAAGGGGCTTTGCCACAAGCATACGGGGGAGATTCCCGGCTTGCCGCTTCGTCTCGAAGATCCGGCAGTGCGGCGGGCGTTCTGCATGGGCAGGCTCACGCCGGTTCACGCGCCCTTTTACGAGGAGGTCGCATGGTCCGCGGAGGGAGAGCTGCAGACGCAGCTGCGCTCTTCGGCCGGAGATTTCCTCCTGCAGTCCGGCGGACGGGGCAGAGGTCTGTGGTGCGGACTCTACAACACGGACGTCTTTTTCCATGTATGGAGCACGCGCTTGGCATGCTTGGAGCGTACAGGCTGCCGGAATATTGATTTTTATTCCAACATCACTTTCGACCTTCGCAAGGCTGTCGTCGCGAGTTCCTTGACGATTCATGCATCGCATGAGACGCCTGTCGTCGCCGCTGCCGCGCCGCTGGAAGAGGTGCCGCCCATCGCCTTGAGCGACGCGGAGGGCGGCGGGGATTTCTATACGGGCAAGGCGGAGTTCGGCTTTTTGCGCATGGAGAGCGATACGCGCCTTGCTGCTTCTGCCGGGAAGTTTGCCTTGGCGGAGCCGGTGCGGCTCGAACATGGCTCCAAGCGCAAGCGTCTCATACTGAACCTCTTGCTCGACGGCCTGTCTTGGCCGGCGATGCGCCGTCATGGATTTCGCGCCCTGCCGAATCTCATGCGCTTTTTTTCCAAGGGCGTGATTTTCGACCAAGCGTTCTCGGTGGCTGAGTACACGTTTCCCTCGCTCGGCACGGTGGAGACAGGGCTGCACATGCACAGAAGCCAGATTTTCCATGAGAAGGTGTGGATGGAGCTTCCTCCTGAGAAAAAAACGCTTTCCGAGCGCATGAGGGCGCTCGGCTACTGCTGCGTCCAGACCATGGGGGATTCTTCGGGCATATACAGCGGCTACAAGCGCGGCTATGGGCGCATCCTTGCAGCGCCGTATATCACGCAGCCGGCATACGAGGGCGTCAAGCGGACGATCGACCATCTCGACGCTTTTGACGAGTGTGACAATTATGTATTCCTTCATGTGGCGGATTCGCATCCTGTCGTTTCCTATGCGGTGCCGCCGCAGCCCAAGACGCAGACGAAGCTTCCCTGGCAGGAGCGCGTCTACGAAGGGAGGCCGCGTGAGAAGGCGTTCTATCTCAAGGGAAAACCGCGCAACGTCTATGACAACATGGCTGCTGTCGAGCGCATGGACAGGGCGCTGGGCGAGCTTTTCCGCTATATTGAGGAGCATTATGCAGAAGATGAGTACATCGTCAATGCGTATTCCGATCATGGCGTCTCCGTTCACAGCGACGATCCGTTCTTTTTCAGCGACGAGCGCTGCGGCACGGCGTTCATGGTGCGCGGTGCGGGCGTTCCTGCGCTCGGCGTGATGGATGAGCTTGTGAGCCTCCTCGACATGCATGCCGTCGTCCTGCACGGGGCGGGGCTTCCCGCAGATGAGGCGCTCGACGCGAACTTGCCCGCCGCATTCGGCGGCAGGGCGCGCGAATATGTGATTTCAAATTCCATCTACCCGGGGCAGACGTACAAGCTTGCGATCCGCACGAAGGAGCACGAATTTCGCTTGGAAACGAAAAACTTGACGCGCATGGACGGCACGATCGACATGAGCGCCTATACATGGCATCTGTATGAGCGAGAGGGGCGTCGGGAGATTTGGAGCGACGCCCTGCGCGACAAGTTCCTCGCGATCGCGTGGCAGCATGTGGCGTCGTTCGCCCATGTGTGATATGATGAGAGTGTCGCCTGAGATTTTTCAAGGCGGCAAGGAAGGCGGTTGGATCAAGCAATGATGCAGAAATTTTTCCTCGCGGCGCTTCTCGACAACAAGCCGGGCGTCCTCACGCATATATCGGGGCTGATCAGCCGCCGCGCGTTCAACATCGAGAGCATTTCGGCCGGCTATACGGAAGAGCCGGACGTGACGCGCATCAACATCGTCGTATCGGTCGAGGACGAGCGCGAGCTGGCGCAGGTCACGACGCAGCTCGCGAAGCTCATCGACGTCATCAAGATCGTCAACCTCAGCGAGGTGGATTCCATCAAGCGCGAACTCGTGCTCATCAAGGTGCGGGCGACGAAGGAGACGCGTGCCGACATCATCAACGTCGTCAACATCTTCCGCGCACGCATCGTCGATGTGAGCAAGGAGAATGTCGTCATTGAGCTGACGGGCGAGGGCGACAAGATCGACGCTTTGTCCGAGGTGCTTTCGGAGTACGGCATCATCGAGATCGCACGCACGGGCGCCATCGCGCTGTCGCGCGGCCCCGTGCCGGTCAAGGAGATGTGAGGGGGCGCCGGATTTATCGGCGTTTTCGTAAGGGGGCAGTTCTTTTGCTGGGATGTAAGGATTTCTTCGCTTTTCACGGTTGCAAGCCGGGCGGCGTGCACCTTTTTGCTCGTCGCGCTTTGCACACGGCTGCGGCGGCGCTCGCGCTTTCGTATGCGCTGACGGGGGGCGTGCCCGCGCTCGCCGCGCACGCCCCCGTCGCAGTCGGCGAGCGCGCGCACGATGTCGGACAGACCGAAGTGCACACCGAGCCGCAGCACGGAGGATCGGCGCGGCGCACGATCGCCTTTGGAAAGCCGGCGCGGGAGAACGCGCTGAACGCTGCGCCTGCGATACCTGAAGCCGCCACTGCCGCTTCCCCTGCGCCGCCCGCAGCACTCGCTGCGCCGCCCGCCTCCGTGCGCTCGATGACGGCGGACGCGGCGATCCTCATGAACGCGAGGACGGGCGAGGTGCTCTACGAGAAGAACGGCGACAAGCGCGAGTATCCCGCGAGCATGACGAAGATGATGACGTGCATCCTTTCGGTCGAGAGCGGCAGAGCCGACCTCGCCGTGACGATCACGCCGTCTGCCGCCGACGTTGAGACGACGCGCGTGCGCCCCGGCGAGCAGGCGCGGCTTCGAGATCTCACGCGCCAGATGATGCTGATCTCCGACAACGGCGCGGCGCTCGCCATCGCCGAGACGCTCGGCGGCTCGGAGGCGCAGTTCGCGGCGATGATGAATCGGAAGGCGCGGGAGATTGGCGCTTTCCATACGCATTTCGTCAACCCGAACGGCATGCCCGATGCAAACCACTATTCGACGGCGCATGACATCGCCCTCATTGCGGCCTATGGTCTTCGAAATCCCGAGTTCCGCAAGATCGTCGGCACGAAGGCGAGCACGATCTACTACCTGCAGCCTGCAGGCTACAAGACGTACTGCGAGAACACGAACGCGCTGCTCTACTCCTACCCGGGCTGCACGGGTCTCAAGACGGGCTGGACGCGTGCGGCAGGAGGCTGCCTCGCAGCATCCGCCGTGCGCGGCGATACGGAGCTGATCGCCGTCGTCATGCACTCGGACGACGAGGATACGCGGGCATCGGAGGCCGCCGCGCTCCTCGACTACGGCTTCAGCGCCTTGGCAGAGGGCGGGAAGCAGGAAAGATCTTGAGGATGCAAGGGGGCATAAGCATGACAACGTACGATCCGAAGTCCGCGCGTGCCGAGGAGTTCATCAACCATGAGGAAATCCTCGCCTCGCTCGCGTGGGCGGAAGCGAATAAGGATGATCGCGCACTCGTGGAGCGGCTTCTTTCGCGTGCCAAGGACTGCAGGGGACTCACGCACCGCGAGGCGGCGCTGCTGCTCGCGGTCGACGCGCCCGATCTCGTCGAGCGGATGCTCGCGCTCGCCAAGGAGATCAAGGAGGAGCTTTACGGCAAGCGCATCGTGCTCTTTGCGCCGCTCTATTTGTCGAACTATTGCGTGAACGGCTGCGTCTACTGTCCCTACCATGCGAAGAACAAGCACATCCATCGCAGGAAGCTCACGCAGGACGAGATCCGCCGCGAGGTCATCGCGCTGCAGGACATGGGGCACAAGCGCCTCGCGTTGGAGACGGGAGAAGACCCCGTGCACAATCCTTTGGAATATGTTTTGGAAAGCATCAAGACGATCTACTCGATCAAGCACAAGAACGGTGCGATTCGCCGC
Organism: uncultured Selenomonas sp.; assembly: GCA_905373085.1. Lineage (GTDB taxonomy): Bacteria > Bacillota > Negativicutes > Selenomonadales > Selenomonadaceae > Selenomonas. Next base: position 6,406 of record CAJPRR010000047.1, on the reverse strand, counting down.
GTGAACGTCAACATCGCGGCGACGACGGTCGAGGACTACCGAAAGCTCAAGGAAGCGGGCATCGGCACCTACATCCTCTTTCAGGAGACGTACCACAAGGAAAACTACGAAAAGCTCCATCCGACAGGCCCGAAGCATGACTACGCGTGGCACACGGAGGCGATGGACCGCGCGATGGAGGGCGGCATCGACGACGTGGGCTGCGGCGTGCTCTTCGGTCTCAACATGTACCGCTACGACTTCGTCGGCCTCTTAATGCACGCTGAGCATCTGGAAGCGCGTTTTGGCGTCGGCCCGCATACGATCAGCGTGCCGCGCATCCGGCCGGCGGACGACATCGACCCGGGCGCGTTTTCCAATGCCATCGACGACGATACCTTCGCGAAGATCGTCGCCGTCATCCGCATTGCCGTGCCCTATACGGGCATGATCGTCTCGACGAGAGAATCCGAGGAGAGCCGCCGCCGCGTCCTCGATCTCGGCATCTCGCAGATTTCGGGAGCATCCTCGACGAGCGTCGGCGGCTATGAGAAGAGGGAGAGTCCCGAGGAAAATTCAGCGCAGTTCGACGTCAACGACACGCGCACGCTGGACGAAGTCATCGAATGGCTCTTAGACCTCGGCTATGTGCCGAGCTTCTGCACCGCGTGCTACCGTGCGGGACGCACGGGCGACCGCTTCATGAGCCTCTGTAAGAGCGGGCAGATCAAGAACTGCTGTCTGCCGAACGCCCTGATGACCTTGAAGGAATATTTGGAGGACTACGCGAAGAAGACGACGCAGGAAAAGGGCGAGCGCGTCATACAGGAGCAGTGGCAGGACATCCCGAACCCCGCCGTCAAGAAGAAGGCGGCGCTCTACCTCAAGGAACTCGGCGACGGCATGCGGGACTTTCGCTTTTGAGGGGGGATGCAGCGATGAGAAGTTTTCGTACGACTTTGCATGAGCGATTGAAGGATTCTGAGTTTAAGGCAGAGTATGAGGCACTAGAGCCTGAGTTTCAGCTGATTCGCTCACTGTTGGAGGCAAGGAAGGTTACAAAGCTCACGCAAAAAGAATTGTCTGCAAGAACGGGCATTTCGCAGGCGGATATCAGTCGCATTGAAACAGGAGAGGCCAATCCTTCGATGTAGACGATGAAGAGGCTGGCCGAGGGGTTGGGTATGCAGCTTCGCGTGATGTTCGTACCGCAGAACGCGCACAGCGGCGTGTAGAAAAGCAGATCGGCGTCGGCGAATTTTCCTTGCATTTTTCCACAACTGCGCTATAATGAATACTGCAAAAGGGGAGTCCACGAATGGGCTGAGAGGGGGCTTTTCGCTCCGACCCGAAACCTGATTTGGATCATGCCAACGTAGGGAATAGAGGGCGATTTTGACCGCATACACCACTTTGGCGTGTGCGGTTTTCTTTTTGGGAGGGATGAATATGGTGAAGGTCAACGGCGAGGACGCTGCGGCGGACGGCAGGATGCTCTTGGACTATCTGCGAGAAGCCGGCTATGTGCCCGCACGCATCGCCGTCGAGAGAAACGGCGAGATCGTGCCGCGGGCGACGTATGAATCGGTGCGGCTTGCGGCGGGCGACGTCGTGGAGATCGTGAGTTTCGTCGGCGGCGGCTGAGGCGATGCGGAGCGGGCGCACAGCATTTCTGCGTGGGTGCGCTGTCGATGGAGGGAAGGCTTCTCCCAAAGGGAGGGCGAAGGGGGAAATCGTATGGAAAAGAAGCAAGGGGAAGACATGTTGAAGCTTGGCGGCAAAATGTTCCGCTCGCGCTTCATCCTCGGCTCGGGCAAGTATTCGCTCGAACTCATCCGCGCCGCCGTGGAGAATGCGGGCGCGGAGATGGTGACGCTCGCCGTGCGGCGCACGAATACGCGCGAAGGCGAGAGCATTCTTGACTACATTCCCGCGCATGTGACGCTCCTGCCGAACACGTCGGGCGCACGCACGGCAGAGGAAGCCGTGCGCATTGCACGCATGGCACGCGAGCTTGGCTGCGGCGACTTCATCAAGGTGGAGATCATGCGCGATGCGAAGTATCTTCTGCCGGACAACGAGGAGACGGTTCGCGCGACGAAATTGCTTGCCGCCGAGGGCTTTGTCGTTCTGCCGTACATGTTTCCCGACCTCTATGCGGCGCGTGCTCTTGAAGCGGCGGGAGCGGCGGCGGTCATGCCGCTCGCCGCTCCCATCGGTTCGAATCAGGGACTGCAGGCGAAGGCTTTCATCAAGATTCTCGTCGAGGAGATCGACGTGCCGATCATCGTCGATGCGGGCATCGGCAGACCGTCGGAAGCATGTGAGGCTATGGAGATCGGCGCCGCCGCCGTCATGGCGAACACGGCGATCGCGACGGCGGGCGACGTGGCGCGGATGGCGGGGGCGTTCAAGTCGGCGATCGAGGCGGGACGCGCGGCGTATCTTGCGGGGCTTGGGAGAGTCCTGGAGCGCGGCGCGTCTGCTTCCGATCCGCTGACGGGCTTTCTGCACGAGGGAGAGGCGACGAGATGAGAGAAGATGCAAGCTACTTCATAGATTCGGCGCGTTTGAGCGGCGCGGCGCTCGAAAGGAAGCACCGACTGGAAAATGACCCTGCGAGCCGCACGGACGTCATGGCGTATGCGAGCGATATGGAGCGGATTGATTCCGATGTGCGTGAAAAGGTGCTTTCTGCGGCAGCGGAGTACGATCCTGCCGCCTACAGCGCCGCCGACGTCGAGCGTGCTCTCGCGCACGAGCGGTGCAGCATCGAGGATTTCGCGGCTCTTCTTTCGCCTGCCGCCGCGCCCTTTTTGGAGCGTATGGCGAGGCGTGCCCAGCGGGAGACGGGGCGTCACTTCGGCAACACGGTCTATGTATTCACGCCGCTTTACATCGCGAATTACTGCGACAATTACTGCATTTACTGTGGCTTCAACCGCTACAACGACATCGTGCGCCGCAGGCTCACAGAGGCGGAGATCGCACGCGAGATGGAGGTCGTCGCGGCGTCGGGCATCGAGGAGATCCTGCTGTTGACGGGCGAAAGCCCCGCGATGAGCGACATCGCCTACATCGGCGAGGCGTGCCGTCTGGCGCAGCGGCATTTCCGCAATGTCGGACTCGAAATCTATCCCGTGAATACGGCGGACTATCGCTATCTGCACGAATGCGGCGCGGACTATGTGACGGTGTTTCAGGAGACGTATGACGCCGTGCGCTACGAGGAGCTTCACCTCGCGGGCCGAAAGCGCGTCTTTCCCTATCGCTTCGAGGCGCAGGAACGCGCCATCCTCGGCGGCATGAGGGGCGTGGGTTTCTCGGCTCTTCTGGGGCTCGCCGACTTTCGGCGCGACGCGCTGGCGACGGCGCTGCACGTCTACTTTCTGCAGCGCAAATATCCGCACGTCGAATACTCGCTCTCCTGTCCAAGGCTTCGTCCCATCGTCAACAACGCGGGAATCAACCCGCGCGACGTGCATGAAAGGGAGCTTTGCCAGGTGCTATGCGCCTACCGCATCTTTCTGCCCTACGTCGGCATCACGGTTTCCTCGCGCGAGTCGGCGAGCTTTCGCGACGGCATCGTGAAGATCGCGGCGACGAAGGTGTCGGCGGGCGTCTCGACGGGCATCGGCGACCACGAGGAGAAGTACGAGGGAAAAAAAGCGCAGGCGGCGGGCGACGAGCAGTTTGAAATCGCCGACGCACGCTCGCTCGCTGAGATGTACGCAGGGCTCTCGCACGGCGGACTGCAGCCCGTGCTGAACGATTACGTCTATGTATAGGGGAAGAATCATTGCGTGCATCACGAATCGCCGTCTGGTCGAGGGCGATTTTCTCGCACAGATCGAGCGCGTCGCCGCGATGGAGCTGGTGGACTGGATCATCGTGCGCGAAAAAGATTTGCGCGTGGAGGAGTATCGGACACTTTTCGCAAAGGTCGCACGCATCGCGCATAAGGGCGGCAAGAAGTGTCTCGCGCACGGTCGGATTGCGCTCGGCAGGATGTCAGAACTCGGCGCGGACGGCCTCCATCTGCCGCTCGACGCCCTGCGCGAATGGCGAGCGGCGAGCGGGCGGCGGTCAGCGCCGCAAGCGGGCGCTGTGCAGCTCGTCGGCGCATCGGCGCATTCCGCCGCCGAAATCGCCGAAGCCGTAGCCCTTGGCGCAGACTACGCGACGCTCAGCCCCGTCTTCGCCACGGCGTGCAAGCCGGGCGCCGCCCCTCTCGGCACGGCCGCCCTCGCCGCCGCCTGCAAGGCGTCGCCGCTCCCCGTATTCGCGCTCGGCGGCATCGGCATGGACAAGCTCGACACCTGCATCGAAGCCGGCGCGGCGGGCTGCTGCATGATGTCGGAGCTGATGCGGTGCATTTGTTCGATCCGCGCTGTACCTTTGGGGCTTGAGTTCTTGAAGGTTCATGGTACAATAAAATAGAAGGGCGGGAAAGGACGATGTCCCTTCCCGCCATATCCTTTTGTGCTGCTTTCAAGGAGGTGAAAGCGGCGCCTTGCCTGTGCGATGCGTCGCGAAGTGTATGGGAATCTTATTTATCGGAGGAATTGTTGGCGCCGTTGTGCTGGTCGTCGTGCTCTTGGCGATTTTAGCAGGCGGCTATGTGAAGGCTTCGCCGTCGACGGCACTCATTATTTCCGGCATCAAGAAGCGCCCGCGCATCCTCATCGGGCGGGGCGGAGCGCGCATCCCTTTCTTTGAGCGCATGGACACGCTTTTCCTCGGGCAGATTTCTGTGGACATCAAGACGGAGACGCCCGTGCCGACGAACGATTACATCAATGTGAATGTCGATGCTGTCGCCAAGGTCATGGTCGGGCGCGACGAGGAGAGCGTGCAGCTTGCGGCACGGAACTTCCTGAACTTCACGGGGGAACAGATCGCGAAGGATCTGCAGGATTCTCTTGAGGGCAACATGCGCGAGATCATCGGCACGTTGACGCTGGAAGCCATCAATACGGATCGTGACAGCTTCTCTGATCAGGTGGTCAACAAGGCGGCGCAGGATATGAAGAAGCTCGGCATCGAGATCATTTCCTGCAACATACAGAATGTCACGGACAATAATGGTCTCATTGTCGACCTCGGCGCGGACAACACGGCGCGCATCAAGAAACGCGCGGCCATCTCGCGTGCCGAGGCGGAGCGCGATGTCGCTGTGGCCAAGGCGCAGGCGCAGAAGGAAGCGAACGATGCGCAGGTAGAGGCGGATCTTGAGATTGCCCAGAGGCAGACCGATCTTGCCATCCGGCAGGCGGAGCTTAAGCGGGCGTCTGATATCAAGCGCGCGGAGGCGGATGCAGCCTACGAAATCCAAGCGCAGGAGCAGCAGAAATCCGTTCAGGCCGCTACGGTCAACGCGCAGATCGCGAAGGCGGAGCGTGAGCAGGAGCTGAAGAAGCAGCAGGTGTCCGTGCGTGAGCAGGAGCTTGCGGCGCAGATTCAGAAGCAGGCGGACGCAGAAAAGTATGCCGTCGAGCAGAAGGCGGCAGCCGATCTTGCCAAGCGTCAGCGTGAAGCGGAAGCTGCTCTCTACGAAACGCAGCGCAAGGCGGAGGCTAAGAAGGCTGAGGCGGAGGCCTCGCGCTATGCGGCAGAGCAGGAAGCGGCAGGAATCAAGGCGCAGGGCGAGGCTGAAGCTGCCGCAATCCAGGCGAAAGGCGAGGCTGAAGCCGCTGCGATGGATCGCAAGGCAGAAGCGCTGAAGAAATACGGCAAGGCGGCTATGGCGCAGATGATCGTTGAGATTCTGCCGCAGATCGCTTCGGAAGTGGCAAAGCCGCTTGAGCGCATCGGCAATGTATCCATCATCGGCGGCAGCAGCGCCTCTGCGGTCGAGCCGATGGCAGACAACGTGCCGCTCGTCATGGCGAAGACGTTTCAGACGGTCAAGGCGGCGACGGGCATCGACCTCGCGGACATCGTGCGCGGCGAGAGCTACGAGGCGAAGGTCACGAAGAATGTCAACGTCACGGGGGCGGATGCTGATGCTATAAAAGCGGCTGCCGTCAAGGCGGCGACGATTGCCAATGCGATTCGCGACTGAGGGAGGAAAGAGCATGACACGGTTCCGGCGGCGATTTTGCCGTCGGTCTTGCTTGCATCCGCGCTGCTCCCGCTCCTAGCGATGGGTATGGGGGACTTCGCTGCGTGCATATCGCAGGAGGGATCGTCGCCTTGTCGCCTTGAACGCTTTATAGTATAATCAAGGCAGAGAGGTGGCTAGGGCATGAAAACCGTGAAGCGCAATTATAAGGATTCACTCTTTCGTGACATCTTTATTAAGGAAGCGCTGATAAAATGAGGTCGCCCAGATTTGCACAGATGCGCTGTATCTATAGCGGTCAACGTCAACCAATCATGCGGCGCACTTCGCGCTTGCATTCTTGGGACGTTTTCGCATACGAGC
>CAJPRR010000046.1 GCA_905373085.1 uncultured Selenomonas sp. | reverse complement strand
CTGGCTGACTCCCGTACCCTTGCCGCCCGTGCCCGGTCCCTTGCCGTCACCGGCACCCGTGCCGACGCCCTTCCCTTCACCGCCTTGTCCTAGGGGATTGCCCGCATGCGCCTCGCGCTTCTGACTCGGCTTATCCGGCTCCTCAGGAGGCGCCTGATCGATCGGAGGCAATGTCTTGTCGGGTATCACAACCTCGTCGACGGCCGGAGTCGCTTCTGCCTGCGGCGGCGAGCCACCGCCCTCGCTTCCCTCATCCTGCGCCTCGTCATAGACGACGACCTCGACGTTGTCGCTCTTCTCTTTCATCGTCGCCACGGAAAAGACGCCGACAGCCGCCGCGATGAGGAAGATGATGAGATGCACGCCGAGCGATGCGAGGAGAGCCTTGTATTTATCCCTCGTATTCTCCATGCCTCACTTGCCCCCTGCGCTTTCACCGGCAAGACCGACGCGCGTGATACCTGCGCCCTTGAACTTGTCGAGGAGCGCATAGACCATGCCATAGTCGATGTCCTGATCGGCGCGCAGCACGAGGGAAAAGTTGCCGTTCCGCGCATTTTCCGCCTTGGCGCGTTCAAGAAGCGTCTTTTCCGTGATGGGCTGATCCTCAAGGAAGAGGCTGCCGTCCTTCTTCATCGTGACGACATAGGTCACGCGCATCTGCGTTTCCACGTTCGCCGCCTTCGGCATATTGATGTCGACGGTCTTGAGATTCACCATGTAGAGCGTGCTGAGCATGAAGAACACGAGCAGGAAGAACATGATGTCGATCATCGGGATGATGATGATCTCGGGCTTGTCGAAGCCCTTCCTGTCCCTGAGTCTCATCGCGTCGCCCCCTCATCGGAAGAAAGAGCGTCCTTCGCACCCTCGACGAGCGAGAAGCACTGCTCCATGTCCGTCACGATGCTTTCGATGCGCTGCGTGAAGTACGCATGCACGGCGAGGGCGATGATGGCGACACAAAGCCCCATGGCGGTCGCGATCAGGGCCTCCCCGACGCCGCCCGTGATCGCCGTCGCCTGCCCCGACTGAAGGTTGAACACGGAAAACGCCGAGATCATGCCGCTGATCGTTCCGAGAAGACCCAGAAGCGGCGCCATCGTCACGATGACGCTCAAATAGTAGAGACGCTTTCGGAGCTTCGACAGCGCAATGCCCGACTGAATCTCCATATAGGAGGAAACGCGCGATGAATCCTTCTTCACGAGCTTCATCGCCCCGAAAAGGATGTTGGCAAGCGCCCCGCGGTGATCCTCGGCGAGCTTCCTCGCCCCCGCAAAATCATCGTTCGCCATGCACTGATAAAAATCCCGCGCGAAGGCGCGTCCCGTGTCCATGCGCGAAAAGTACATCGCGCGCTCGATGCCGATCGTCACAACAAAGATCGAGCAAAGGAGCAGCACATACATGATGGAGCCGCCCTTGTGGAAAAACTCTATGCCTGTTAGAATTGCGTCCATGAAAAAATCCTCCTGAAATCACATGAAAATACTCTTCTATTCCACCGCTGAGAGATGCTCTTCGCGCCCTTGGGCGAAAGCGTCTCCGTATGCGCGATAGGCGATTTCCTGCACGCCGAGCACGAAGTCCTGCGAGCAGTTGTAGATGTAAGCTTCCGTCGGTTCTTCGAGGCGATGCTCGCGGATGGCCTTGACCGTCTGCAGGGACGGATCGTCGAAGTATTCCTTGCGGAACTTGTCGACGTCAAATTTGCCATGATCGTTGTACGTCGGCACGAATAGGATGTCGGGGTTGATCTCGACGAGCTGCTCCTTCGTCATGACCTGCCCGTCGCGGATGCCGAGCGCCGACCTGCCGTTCTTCACGCCTGCATAGCGGCAGGCGTCGTCAAAGCTGGAGCCGATGCCGCCATAGCCCGACATCAGGGAGATCAGGACGACGGTCTTGCGCTCGCTTTCAGGAATGGCGCTGACCTTCTTCTCTATGTCTTTGAGATGCTCGTCCATCATCGCAAGAAGCTTCTCCCCTCGCTCGGGCACGCCCGCCGCCTGCGCGAGAAGCACGATCGTCTCCTTGATCTCAGCGAGATTCCTTGCGCCCTTGCAGACGACGACGGTAAGCCCCGCTTCTCGAAGCGACGGCACGATGGCGAGATCGCCCCAGTCGGGCACGATGACGAGATCGGGCGAGAGCGCGACGATCTCTTCTACCGTCGGATTGCCGACGCGCTTTTCCACCTTCTTCGCAAGATCCACGACATTCGAGCTTACGGAATCGTCGAGGAGGCTGTTGACCGCCGCCATATCACTGGGCGGCACGAGGCCGAGCATGACCTCGTCCGTGCTCATCGAAAGCGTGACGATGCGATGCGGCTTCGCCGGCACGGTGACGACCGTGCCCTGACTGTCCGTGACCGTATAGCCTCCCGCGCCATCCTTCGCCGCATCCGGCACAATATGGCACGCCGTCAGCAGCAGACAGACAACGACCAGGCCTATCGCAGAGAAATTTTTCTTCAAACCCTCTCCTCCTGCCGCTCTTCCCTTCATACCCTCTCGGCGACGAACTCCCGCTTCATACAAGCAAGCTTCCCATCAAAAAAAGCTTTTCTCCCGCAAAGAGAAAAGCTCCTTTATGCAGCGACGCCAAGGCGCACAAATGCAAAGAAGAATCCCCTTCCCATCGCTCGCAGGTCAAACGGTGATCGTCAAGCAGGCAGTTCTCCTGGCTCGGTTCATCGCTCGGCTGCGCCTTCCCAAGGCAATGCCCCAGTGACATCCTTGCAGCTTCGCTCCCCTCACAGTGGCGGGACCGCTCCGGCATAACCGGATTTTCTCTTAGACCCTTGCGGGTACCTGCTCCACAGCGGAGATTTTTCCGCTGTCTCTTATAAAATTATAAGCATACTGATCTAACGCCTATGCTACCGCAAAACTTATAGCTTGTCAATGCACTTTCACGAAAACGACAAAAGGCTGCCCAAAGGCAGCCCCCTTCCCTTCGTTTCCTATGAAAGCTGTGCTCAGCCCAACGACTGCAGAAGCATCGCTGCGCTCGCTCCGCTCGCAGCACCATGAAGGCGTTTCCTTTTCGGGCAGCTTCCCATGAAGCTTGGATGTGTGCTATAATATAGACGGTGCTGCTACAACGGTGGCGGTCGATTCTTAGCCCTCGAAAGGGGGTACTGCCCATGGAACTGTACGATTTCTTGTCGTTCGTTTTCCTCGTAACGATTTGCGTCGTTGCGGTAAAGGCAAAATAAGAATACCCCGCCTGCAGCTCACAACTTAGGCGGGGATTCTCCTACTAAGGTTTAGGGGCTGACCGTTACCAGCAGCACCCTTTCTACGCTTATTATACGACGTAAAGGCGGATTCGTCAAATTCCAATGCAAAGGAGTCCAGCTCATGCCCGCTTCTCCCTTCACTTGCGTCGGCTTTCCTCCGAGCATCGACGAGGGCTGCACGCATATCATCCTCGGCTCGATGCCGGGCGCGGCGTCGCTCAGGGCGCAGCAATACTATGCCTACCCGCAGAACCGCTTCTGGCGGCTCATGGCGTATCTTCTAGAAAACAGCGAACCGCCCGAAGCCTACGAAGCGCGGCTTCGGATGCTGCTCCGCCACCGGATCGCGCTTTGGGACTCCATCGCCTCGTGCGAGCGCGAAGGCAGCTTGGACTCGGCAATCCGCGCGGTAAAGCCCAACGACTTCACTGTGCTCCTCGCACATTATCCGCGCCTCTCCACCTTCTGCCTGAACGGCGGCAAATCGGCCGATACCTTCCGCCGTGCCAACAAGCCGCTTCTAAAACGCGACGATCTCACCTTTCATGCACTGCCCTCAACGAGCGCCGCCAACGCGCGCTGGCGCTTCGACGACCTCGCAAAGGCATGGAAAAAGGCGCTCCCCCTTGACGAGTAAGGGGAAGCGCCTTTTCTTTTCGATGAGAGGGCGGCGCACGACGTCCCTCAAACGGACATCTGCGCATGCAGCCTATGCTTCGATGTAAAGAGCTTGCACCATGATGTCGACCTCGCGCACGAAAAGCCCTGTCATGTACTCGACCTTCCTTTGCACACGCTGCTGCGTCTCCTTGATCAGCGTCGGGATATGGCTGCCGTAGGTGAGCACGACGGCACAGGAAATCTCAAGGCCGCGATCCTCGTCGCCCTTCCAGATGTGGTGCACGCGCACGGCGCCGACCTTTGAGATGTATTCCTTCTCGCACACAATGTGCACGATCATCTCGCGGATTGCCAGATCGTCGATAATGAGCTTGCCGTAATAGCTGAACACCGGACGTACGATGGACTTCTCGCCGAGTTTGCGGCGGCGCGTGCGGCTGCGGCGGAAAAAGGACTGGATGGGATCGATGAGAAAGCCCGAAGCATGAGGCTTGAGTTCGATCGTCGGCACGGGTATGATGTGCTTGCCCTGCTTCAGGCGACTGTCACGCGCTTTCTGCATCTCACGGTGCGTCGCGACGTCCTCAATGTGGACGATCTGCTCGATCGTCGGCAGCCTAAGGGTGCGTGCGATCTTGTAGACCATATTCTCGGAAGTCCCAAGAATGAGGATGCGGTGCGGTCTGCTCGCGGCGATGGCAGAGCGCACTTCTTCCGCATGTCCGGGCAGGACGAATATGGCGCGGCGCACCGCCATGATCTTGCTCTTCTCCATCTTGGCGGAAGAGCCGGCGACGATCTTGCCGTCCTTGATCAGGATGCCGTCATCAATGATGGCGTCCGCCTGATGCTGATGCGCCACGAGCAAGGCGCGGTGGCTCTTGCCTGTACCGCTCGGGCCTACGAATGCTATGACGTCCATATCTTTCTCTCCTGCTTTTCAAAGAAACTCAAGCGCGGGACGTTTGTTGAGAAATCCTCTCTAAAAAACGCCACCCTTTAGAGAGGATTCATCAAAGGTTCATCCTCGGCTTATACAGCTTCTCCGCAAACGAATCCTCCACCGTGAAGACGCCGAGTTCCTGCGGATAGCGCGAGGCGAAGCCGTGGAAGTCCGAGCCGCCCGTCACGAGCAGATGGCGGCGCTGTGCCATGCCGAGATAGCGCTGCGTATCGACCGTATCGTGCTGCGGATAGAAAGCCTCGATTCCCTCGATGCCGAGATCGAGCACATGCTCGACAAGCGCGTCGTCACCGATAAGCTTCGGATGGGCGAGGACGGGCGTGCCGCCCGCATTCTTGATGAGCGCAACAACTTCTTCCGGCTCCAGGCGATAATGTGAGACATAAGCGGGACGTCCTTTGGAAAGCACTGCGTCGAACGCCTCGCGCACGCTGGAGAAAAAGCCCTTGTGCACGAGCGCCCGTCCGATGTGCGAACGGCTGATGGATTTGCTCGTGCCCGCGATCTTTAGCACATCCGTTTCCGTAATGCCGTAGCCAAGCTCCTGCAGCTTCTCCACCATCTCGGCGAAGCGGCTCCAGCGCGCTTCTCCCACATCATTCAGACGATCGAGGAGCTCGCGGCGATAGATGTCGACATTGTAGCCAAGGATATGGATCTCCCGCTTCTCATGATGGGCGCTGAACTCGATGCCCGGTATGATGCCGATGCCCTTCGCAGGCAGAAGCCCCTCCTCGTAAAGATGCGTGACGCCGTCCACGGTGTCATGATCCGTGATTGCGATGTAGCGAAGCCCCGCTTCCTTCGCCGCCGCCACAAGTTCCTCGGGCGTCATCTTCCCGTCGGAATACGACGTATGTATATGCAGATCGCTGGACATTGGAACCTCACTCCTTGCTGCACCCATGCGAAGCCCTCAACGCGGCTCCACGATGAGCTTGATCGCCGTGCGCTCCTCGCCATCGATCTCTATCTCGGTAAAGGCGGGCACGCAGACGAGATCGATGCCATGCGGCGCGACAAAGCCGCGTGCAATGGCGATCGCCTTGACGGCCTGATTCAGGGCGCCTGCTCCGACCGCCTGCATCTCGGCCGCACCCGCTTCCCGAACGACGCCGGCCAAAGCTCCCGCGACAGCATTCGGATTCGACCTCGCTGAAACCTTCAAGACTTCCATGATCGCCTTCCCTCCCAAAATCCCTGCAGGCCTTTCTGCCGATTCAGATTTTTCATTCATTGCGAGAAAAACATCGAAAACTTATGAAACTCATCTCTCACTGTATTCTATACAAAAAAGAAAAATCCTGCTGCCAAGGAAGCACGGATAAATTCAGCCGTCCGTCTTCATTTTATCCGCGCTTCCTTAGCCCTTTTTCATGACGCGCTCAATGGAAAGCGTCCGATTCGTCGCATCGTCCACCTCGACGATCACGGCGCTGTAGACGACAGGGCCTTCCGCCACCTCGAAGCGCACGGGGCGGCACGTCGTGAACTTCTCCAGCACGCGGTCGACGCGCACGCCGAGCACCGAGTCCCACGGCCCCGTCATGCCGAGATCCGTGATATAGGCGGTGCCGCCCGGCAGAAGCCGTTCGTCCGCCGTCTGCACATGCGTATGCGTGCCGACGACGGCATTGACGCGCCCGTCGAGATACCAGCCCATGGCGGCCTTCTCCGAAGTCGCCTCCGCATGGAAATCGAGAAAGATGACGTCCGCCTCTTCGCGAATCTCGCGCAGGATGCCTTCGATCTTTTGAAACGGACAGTCCATGTCAGGCATGAAGACGCGGCCGGACATATTGATGACGGCGATGTTCTTCGCGCGATGAGGATAAATGCAATAGCCTTTTCCCGGCGCTCCGTCCGGATAATTGGCGGGGCGGATGAGAAACGGCTCGTCGTCGATGAACTCCAAGACATCCTTCTTGTCCCAGACATGGTTGCCCGACGTCACGATGTCGGCGCCCCCATGGTAGAGCGCATCGAGCGACTTGCGCGTAAATCCCTTGCCGCCCGCAGAATTTTCCCCATTGACGATGACGATGTCCACCGCCTTTTCCTTGCGGATGCCCGGCGTGAAGCGGCCGAACGCTTCCCTGCCCGCCCTGCCGCAAACATCTCCAACCAGCATGACTCTCAAAACATAACCACCTCTCGTGCGCCCAAAGTCTTCACCATGGGCACGAACCTGTGGACACGTTCTCGTACTCACGCGCCTTCAACAAACGACAAGCGGCACTCCTGCCGCTTGCGTCATATTTCCTTTTGCCGAACTGCTTACTTGTTGAACACCATGACGCGGCCTTCCTCGCGGATGCCGATCATGCGGTCAGACATGCGGCTGCCCTTGAGGCTGCCGATGATGTGGTCGATCGCCTCCTCGCGCAGGAAGTTGTCCTCCTCGTAAGCGTCGCGCGTCTCATCGGAAACGAGGGCGTCGCCGAAGCGCTCGTACATGAGGTCTGCCAGAAGGGCGATCTCGCCGCGGGAAAGCGTGCGGACATCGCGCAGGACGCGAAAGAACGCCGTATTTCCCTGCCCTTCGAGGGAAAAATCAATCTCCCCCGGGATCAAGCCCTCAAGGTCGTGGTACGTGAGGATGCTTTCCTCAAGAAACGCCGCCGTCTCCTCGAATTCCTGCCGAGGAGGAACCTTCGTCAAGGTAAAGGAAAAGTAAAGCGCCTCCTTCTCCGGCTCGTAACTGACCATGCCGATCTCCGGATAACAGACGAGAATGGACACCAACAGGTTGATCCCATCCTTGTTCGGCTTCTTCGCGCTTGTCATGAATCTGCCCAAAGCAAACACCTCGTTTCCCTCATCACAGCCAAAATGCCCGCAGCACGCCTTGCGCCGCGCTTCCTAAAAATCAAGGGTGCTGAGAAGCCTCCTCCCAACACCCCTATTATACAACTATTTGGCGTAATCAACAACGCGTGTTTCGCGGATGATCGTCGCCTTGATCTGCCCCGGATATTCCAGCTCCGACTCAATCTTCTTCACGATGTCGTGCGCGAGCGCGACCGACGCCGTATCGTCAACCTTCTCAGGCTTGACCATCACGCGCACCTCGCGTCCCGCCTGGATGGCGAAGCAGCTGTCGACCCCGTCGAACGACTCGGCGATCTCCTCGAGGCGCGTCAGGCGCTTCAAGTACGCTTCCAGGCTCTCACGGCGTGCGCCCGGCCTCGCCGCCGACACGGCGTCCGCCGCCGCGACGAGCACGGCTTCGACCGTCATCGGCTCCACATCGCCGTGATGTGCGCTGATGGCGTTGATCACGTCCTTGTGCTCGCGGTACTTCTTCGCAAGATCCGCGCCGATCGTCACATGCGACCCCTCGATCTCATGATCGACCGCCTTGCCCACGTCGTGCAGGAGCCCGCTGCGTTTCGCGAGCATCACGTCGGCGCCGATCTCCGCCGCCATGACGCCGGCGAGGTGCGCGACCTCGATCGAATGATTGAGCACATTCTGTCCGTAGCTCGTGCGGTAGCGCAGACGTCCGAGGAGCTTCACAAGCTCGGGATGAAGCCCGTGCACGCCCGTCTCGAATGTCGCCTGTTCGCCCGCCTCCTTGATGCGCTGGTCGACCTCGCGCTTCGCCTTCTCGACCATCTCTTCGATGCGCGCCGGATGGATGCGCCCGTCCGTGACGAGCTTTTCCAGTGCGATGCGAGCCACTTCGCGGCGCACCGGGTCGAAGCCTGAGAGGATGACCGCCTCGGGCGTATCGTCAATGATGAAGTCGATGCCCGTCAGCGTCTCAAGCGTGCGGATGTTGCGCCCCTCACGCCCAATGATGCGTCCCTTCATCTCGTCGTTCGGCAGCGAGACGACGGAAACCGTCGTTTCCGCCACCTGGTCGGCAGCGCAGCGCTGGATGGCGAGCGAGACGATGTCGCGCGCGCGCTTGTCCGCCTCGTCCTTCGCCTGCTGCTCGTACTCCTTGATCATCAGAGCTTTCTCGAGCTTGAGATCCTCTTCCGCCTCCGTCAGGAGCATCGTGCGCGCTTCCTCCGCCGTCAGGCTCGAAATGCGCTCCAGCTCTTCCTTCTGCTTGTCGCGAAGCTCATTGACAGCCGCCCGCGTGCGATCGATCTTCGCTTCCTTGCTCAGGAGGACTTCTTCCTTCTTCTCCAGGGAATCGAGCTTGCGGTCGAGATTCTCTTCCTTCTGCACGATGCGGCGTTCCTGCCGCTGCAGCTCGCTGCGCCGTTCCTTTGTATCGCGATCAAGCTCCTGGCGGAGCCGATGAATATCCTCCTTTGCCTCAAGCAGAGCCTCTTTTTTCCTGGACTCGCCCTTGGCCTCCGCCTCGGCAACGATCCGCCTCGCCTCATCTTCAGCAGAGCCGATCTGCGCCTCCGCGGCTCTCTTGCGCAGCAGATAACCGCCGCCCGCGCCGGCGACCAACGAGAGGATGACCGCCAAAATTATTTCAATGATAACTAACACCTCCCAAGTCGTTCAGGATTCGTCAAGACTGCTCCCCGACTCCTCCTTCTATGATATATTTTTCGTATGTGGCTGAAAACTATACCTTCCTATTGTATGCTCTTTCCCATGTCCTGTCAAGAACATCCTCCAAAGTCCCAGAAACGGCGCTGTCATCAGCGAAAAATCCCACAGATCCAGCAGAAGAGCGCCCCTCTGCTTGACGCGATGCATTCCCTACGGCTGCATATCCAGACCTTCATTCTGACTGCCCATGCGATAGCCGCGCAAGTCAAGCGTCACATAGGTGAAGCCTGCCCGGCGCACGGCATTTTCCAATTCTTCCCTATGCTGCCAGAAGACGTCGAACTCAGCCGGCTCGATCTCGATGCGTGCGAGCTTGCCGTGGCAGCGCACGCGAAGCTGTCCGCGAATATAGCGGCGCAAAGAATCCTCTGCGACTTCTACCGCATGGAGACGTTCCCCTGTCAGCTCGACGCCGTACTCGACGCGCGATGCGAGACAGGCGGCGCCGGGCTTCGACCACACGGGGACGCCCCACGCTTTCGCAGCCTCGCGGATGTCGGGCTTCGTCCACCGCGCTTCCTTCAAAGGCGAGGCGACGAAAGGAGCAAGCTCTTCGATCGCGGCCAGTCCCGGGCGATAATCTCCCGCATCATCAGCGTTCGTGCCGTCAAGAACACGCCCGAAGCCATGTTCCTTCGCCCATAGGGCGAGCATTTCAAAGCGGCGCTTCTTGCAGTAATAGCAGCGGCGCTCGTCGTTTCTTGCGACATCGGAGGAAGCAAGGTCTTTGGCCGGCAAGAGCGTCAAACGAACGCCCGCACGGGAAGCGCAGCGCTTTGCGTCTTCCAGTTCCCCTTCAGGCAGAAGCTCCGACACAGCGGTGACGGCGGCGACGTTTTTCGCACCGAGCGTGCGCACCGCCGCCATGAGCAAAACGGCGCTGTCGACGCCGCCCGACAGGGCGACGGCGGCAGAGCCGTAGGATTGCAGCAGCGAAAAGAGCTTTTCTTCTTTTTCCTTTTTCATCATTCGCCAAGCCGCTCGCGCAGATCGTCGAGCGCTGCCTGACGCACGCGCTTCAAGGGAATGCCCTCGCGCATGGCGATCTCGCGGCAGTCGTCGTACTCGGGCGAGAGCGAGACGATCTTGCCGCCGTAGGCGCTGACCTTGCAGCGCACCTTGCCGTGCGGCGTGTCAACGAGCGCCGTATGGCGCACGGCCTCGACGCGCTCATCGACGTGCAGCACGCGCATGCCGATGCTCGTCGTCTCGGAAAAGAGCAGCGACAGGCACTGCGCCTTCTCATCCTCCGCCACGAGGACGGAAAGCATGTGCGCCGGACGATTCTTCTTCATGCAGATGGGCGTCGTCCAGACGTCGAGCGCACCGAGAGCGAAGAGCCGCTCGCTCACATAGCCGAAGAGCTGCGCGTCCATGTCGTCGATGTTCGTCTCGATGAGCGAAAGATCGCGCTTGCCGCCGCCCTTGTACTCGCCGATATAGAGCCGCACGACATTCGGCAGTTCGGTATCCCACGTGCCCGCACCGTAAGCGATGCACTCCGTCAGAAGATCGGCGGGCACGTGGTCGGAGAATTCGGCAAGTGCGGCGAGGACGGCGGCGCCCGTCGGCGTAGTCAGCTCCTTGGCTGCACCTTCGCAGTATGTCGGGAAGAGGCGCAGAAGCTCCGCCGTCGCCGGCGCCGGCACCATCATGAGCCCGTGCTGCGTACGCACGGCGCCGCTCCCTGTATTCACGCGGGAAACGAAGATCTTCTCGATTTCAAGATAGTCGAGGCAGATCGCTGTTCCCACGATGTCAACGATGGAATCGACGGCGCCGACCTCGTGGAAATGCACATCCTCAGGCATCATGCCGTGCACCTTGCCCTCGGCCTGCGCGAGAGCGCCAAAGATCTTGAGGCTCGTATCCTTGACTTCCGCAGAAAGCGACGACCGTTCCAGAATGTCCCGCACATCGCGCATCGTACGGCAATGGCGCTCATGCTTGTGTTCATGTCCGTGTGCATGACGCCCTTCGTTCCCATGCCCGCAGCAATGCCCGTGCGCTTCGTCCAAAAGCCCAACGTCGACATACGTCGCGGCGATGCCGTTCTTCTTCACGGAGCTGACCTTCAAACGGAACTCCGGCGCGATTGGCAGACGGCGCAGCTCCGCTTCCAAAGTTTCCAGCGGCATGCCCGCTGCAAGGAACGCGCCGAGCAGCATGTTGCCGCTCAAGCCCGAAAAACAGTCCAAATATATGGCTCTCATCATTTCACCTCTTCACCTCGTCTGATTGATGCGGCTCGCCATCGCTCCCGCACCGAATCCGTTGTCGATATTCACGACGGCGACGCCTGCCGCGCACGAATTGAGCATGGAAAGAAGCGCCGTCAGCCCATGAAATGACGCGCCATATCCCACGCTCGTCGGCACGGCGATGACGGGCCGCGCGACAAGTCCGCCGACGACACTCGCGAGCGCCCCCTCCATGCCGGCGACGACGATGACGACGTTCGCCGCCATAAGCTCTTCTCTGTGCGCGAGCAGGCGATGGATGCCCGCGACGCCGACATCGTAGATCGTTCGGACGTCGTTGCCCATGAGCCGCGCCGTCAGCGCCGCTTCCTCGGCGACGGGGATGTCGCTCGTGCCCGCCGTGACGACGAGGATGCGGTGCGCCGCATCCTCGCAGCGCACCCTGCGCTCGACGTAAACGATGCGCGAGACCTCGTCGTATTGCGCCTCGGGCAAAGCGGCGAGCGCCGTCCTCGCCTTCTCACGGTCGACGCGCGTCGCCATGACGTTGCCCTCGCTCTCAGCCAGCAGCGTCTTCAAAATCTCTGCGATCTGCTCCGCCGTCTTGCCCGCGCCGTAGACAACCTCGGCAAAGCCTTGACGCTTCTCGCGCCCCGTATCGACAGCGGCGAAGCCCAACTCCTTCTGTTCCACCAATCTCACCTCATCCCATGCGCCTTCCTGCGCAGAAAGCTCCCGCATGACGGGCTAAACCTTCTCCGGCGCACAGACAAAAGGCGCTGCCTCGCACAGCGCCTCCTTCTTGGCCCGTCAGCCTCTGGGGCCGTGATTCAGATCGTCCTTTGCCTGCTGCACGACCTGCAGCGCATTGCCGAGATTTCCGAGCAGATGGTCGAACACCTGATTCGCATACTGGTCGGCGTCGTCTCGAAGCTGTTTCGCATTCGTCATGGTCTTTTCCATGATCTCGCGCTCCTGCTCCTTCGTCTGCTGCATGATCGCCTTGGCCTTTTCCTCCGCCTGCATGACGATCTCATTCTTGTCGACAAGCTCCGCCGCATACTTCTTCGCCTTTTCGATGAGCGCCCCCGCCTCATCGTTCGCACGATCGAGGATCTCCTGTCGCTCCTGCATGACGCGCTCCGCTTTTTGCAGCTCCAAGGGAAGCTCGCGGCGCAATTCATCGACGAGATGGATGAGATCCGTCTCGTCGATGAGGCTCTTGTTCATCAAAGGCATGCGCCTCGACTCGACAACAAGATTTTCTATGGAATCCAAAATATTTTTTACAGCCATATTTTTGCCCGCCTTCTTTTCAATATTTCGATATGACATCAAAAGAAAGGAACTTCGTCCCTCAATGATCTGCAGCTTCAAAACGCCTATTGATAGCTAATTCTACACACTCGGGCACAAGTCCTGTCACGCGCCCATGAAAATTTGCAATTTCCCGCACGCCCGAGGAGCTGACGAAGGAATAGCGCGGATCGGTGAGCAAGAACACCGTCTCAATGTCGGGCGCGATGTACTTGAGCATCTGCTCCTGCTTCTGCTCGTACTCATAGTCCGTGACGGAGCGCAGGCCGCGCACGATGACGGTCGCGCCGACCTCGCGCATATATTCGGGCAAGAGTCCCGCAAACGCGCCGACGCGCAAGTTCGGGATATGGCGCGTCACTTCTTCAAGAAGTTTAACACGTTCCTCCACCGTAAAGAACGGCGTCTTTCGGATATTGTGGAAAACGCCCACGACAAGCTCGTCAAACATGCGGCTCGCGCGCTCGAAAATATCGACATGCCCGTTCGTCACAGGGTCGAAGCTTCCCGAGCATACAGCCTTGATCATCAAGACTCGCCTCCTCGCTCTTCAGCGGCCACGCAAAAAAAGCGCAGCCGCGTCGTCTTTCCATAGCTCTTCTCACGCACGCAGCGAAGGTTTTCGAGCGCGGGAAGCGTTTCCTCCCCTGCGCCGTGCTCCACGATCATGCAGCCGTCGGGCGCGAGCAGCCCTTCTCTATCCACAGAGGAAAGAGCCTTCTCCCAAAGCCCCCGTCGGTATGGCGGATCGCAAAAAATCAAATCGAAGGAGCGTCCCTGTTTGCCGAGTTGCGTCAGGACACGCAAAACGTCGGTGCGCACGATCTCGGCATGGCCCAAAAGCCGCGTCTTCACGGCATTCTCCTCGATTAGAGCTGCCGTCCTCTCGTCGACGAAGAGCGCTGAGGCCGCGCCGCGGCTCAAAGCCTCGAGTCCGAGCGCCCCCGTCCCCGCGAAGAGGTCGAGCACGTGCGCCGCTTCGACGCGCCGCCCGAGGATGTTGAAAAGCGATTCCTTGATGCGGTCGGCCGTCGGCCGCGTCGCCTCACCCTTGGGCGTCTTCAGGCGACAGCCACGCGCCTTGCCCGTGATGATACGCATAATCCCACCTCTAAGTCAAGGATAACCTTTTATATTTTACCATGAAGCCCCGAGAAGTCAAGCCG
>CAJPRR010000045.1 GCA_905373085.1 uncultured Selenomonas sp. | reverse complement strand
TGGCGGGCGCGGCTACGGCGGGCAGGGCGGCGGCTATCGCGGGCAAGGCGGCTACGGCGGACAGGGCGGCTATCGCGGGCAGGGCGGTTATCGCGGACAGGGAGGCGGCGCATCGCCGCGCCCCAAGACGACGGAGCCTGCGAGCGCACCCTATAATTTCGTGTCGCTGCCCGAGGCCATCGTGCCCGCGCCGCTCGACCAGGGACTCGACTGGCACAAGATGGAGGAGAAGGAGCGCCTTCGCCGCTACCGTGACTATGTGTGCGCGGACGGCGCGAAGAGCGGACGCATCGAACTTTCCCTTGAGACGCTGACCCCGCTCTTTATCGGCAGCGGCGGCAGCGGCGATACGAACGAATTCTTCTCGCCGACGGGCGAGCCGCTTGTGCCGGGCAGCACGCTGCGCGGCTTCATCAAGCACATGGTGCGCATGGTATCGGGAGGCGCGATGCGCCCGGGCGCGGAATTCACCGAGCGCCACCTGTACTTCCGTGCCCTTGTCGAGCAAGGCAGCAACCTTGCCGACTACTACAAGGATCGCATGGTGGAAAATATCACCGTCAAGAAGAAGACCGGGGACGGCGGCGAAGAGGAAGTCACCCGCCCCGTCTCCAAGGCGAATGCGGGCTTCCTCATCCGAGTGCGCGGCAAATACTACGTGTGCCCCGCCGACAAGGAGAGCCTGAAGATTCCGCGCGGTGAAGATCAGACCCGCGCCGAGATTCGCTGGCATCACAAGGAGCAGAGCGCCGACGTCATCACGGGACGCTCGCCGCAGAAGAAGTACATCTATTTCCGCATAAGCAAGGCGGATTGGAGCAAGGAGCGCCGACTGCCCGTGCCCGAAAGCGTCCTCAAGGGCTACCGCGAGGACAAGAGCCGCGGACGCTTCAACCTCCTCGCCAAAGGACTCAAGCGCAGGGAAGCGGCGGGCTTCACGCACGATGCCGAAATCGACTTCTGCGTCCCGTGCTTCTACATGGCGAAAGACGGCGTCGTGCAGCACTTCGGTCACGGACGCTACTACCGCATCCCCTACGAGAAGTCCATCGCCGACCATGTGCCGGCGGCGCTTCAAAAGGACACGATCGACTTCGCCGACGCCATCTTCGGCTGCAAGGCTCTCTGGGCGGGGCGCGTCGCCTTCGAGGATGCCGCACTCCAAGGCACGGCCAAGCAGCTTGCGCCCTCGCGCTCCCATCCGCTGATGACGCCGAACCCCACCTCCTTCCAGCTCTACCTGAAGCAGACGGGAAAAGAGCCGCAGCACTGGGACAGCGCGGCGCCGATTCGCGGCTACAAGCTCTACTGGCATCAGAAGGCGACTGCCGACTCGTGGCGCGACCCTAGGAGCAACGAGGGCATTCGAGGCACGCAGAAAATCCGCCCGATCGCCGCCGGCGCACGCTTTTCCGGCTCTATCCGCTTCAAGAACCTGCGCCCCGAAGAACTCGGCGCCCTGCTCGAAGTCTTCTCCCTCGGTGCGGACGGCGAGGATATATGCTTCAAGCTCGGGCAGGGAAAATCCCTCGGCCTCGGCTCGGTGCGCCTCAAGGCGCGTCTCCTGCTCGAAGACACCAAAGAGCAGTTCGCGGGACTCTTCACGGACGGCACATGGCGCGAAAGCCTCGAAGAGAGCACGGGCGAAGAATGCCTCGCCGCCTTCCGCCGGTGGCGCGAAGAGCATCTGGGCGAAGGGAAAGAAGCCTTTGAGAAGAGCATGAAGGAGCTTCGCTGCCTGCTCGACTGGAACAAGACGAATCTTCCCAAGTGGCAGGAAAAGACCGCCATGATGCCCCTCGGCGACACGCGCTTCAAGGAGCGCGTGATCTTGAAGAGCGCACTCGACTTCGCACGCTGAGAAGGCAAGAAAGACGGCGCACGAGCCGAAATCCGACTCGTGCACCGTCCTTTTCTAAGTCCAATTTCGCCGATACGGGGCAATAATGAATATACCGAAACCAATAACATATTGTGCCTAAAGACCTTTTATGCTATACTTTTTTTAGTTTTTCGCACGAAAGGATTTACCATGAAGCCCCAAGAGGTCAAGCCGGAGGCGCAGACCGATTGGCCAGGCTTCTGTAAGGGCGGCGCACAATGTCCACGAAGTGGACGTTTGTGCGTGTAGTTTACCATGAAGCCCCAAGAGGTCAAGCCGGAGGCGCAAACCGATTGGCCAAGCTTCTGTAAGGCGTGAGGACATATGTACAGCAGTGCCGCTTTGATGAAACTGTTGTGGGAAACGGACGAAAACGCAGCTCCTGCCGCTCTTCATGACGACTGAACATATGTCCTGAAAGTTCATACGGCATATAATTATAGTCAACTATGGAAAATATGGATAAACCTTCAGGACAAAAGCCGAGATGAGGAAACAAGCAGGGATAGGCGCAGCACTCTCGCAAAAATGGGAAAAGGTGAACCTGTTGCAATGGATAATCTTGCAAAGATATGTACAGCTTTACAACATTCTCTTTTTAATGTTACAGATGTTTCTGAAAACAATTCATGCTGCAATATTAAACCAACAAAACATCATATTTCCAACGCCACGATAAGGAATTGGAGGAAACTCCATACACAATCAACCGGCCGGTTGACAACGCGCGCCAATAAGCGAAAGTCAAAGAAGCGCATTCTTCCTGCTGAATATATAAGCGATAAGGATAATGTCGCGTTTATCCAAACCACGCTTGACTATATTGATGAAAACAGCACGGATATAATGTCGGCTATATTCTCATTGGGGATTAACCTTTTAAAGGAAAAAAACATTTACGAAAAACCGCACGTTACAAGCGTTTTAGCCGAATATACAGATATTAAAATTATAGATGATTTATCATCAACTGATTTGCCAACCAATGAATTTGATATTTTGGGATTGATATATCAGTCGTATTTACAAGAAGGAAAGAAGAATATTATCGGTTCATACTATACTCCGCAGAAAATTGCTCACAACATGATAAAAAATTTTCGTTTTTCAAACGGTGAATCTTTCTTTGACCCCTGTTGTGGCAGCGGCGCATTTTTGATAACTGTCAATGCAAGCGACCCCCATCAAATTTTCGGCGTTGATAATGACAAGGTTGCTGTTCTCATTTCAAAAATCAATCTGTTGCTGAAATATAGCAATATGGAATTTATTCCACAAATATACTGTTTTGATTTTCTGATTGGCAACTCTGCAATGCCGCAGCATCCCATATTTGAAAAAAATTTTGACTATATTGCTACAAATCCCCCGTGGGGAGCAATGAACGATTATAGTAATAT
Organism: uncultured Selenomonas sp.; assembly: GCA_905373085.1. Taxonomy (GTDB): domain Bacteria; phylum Bacillota; class Negativicutes; order Selenomonadales; family Selenomonadaceae; genus Selenomonas. The sequence goes on along the minus strand of CAJPRR010000045.1, from coordinate 11,047 downwards.
CTATGACATAACGTCAAAAGAGACATTTTCATATTTCTTTGTGAAAGCCTTTGAACAATTAAAGGGAACCGGCACTATTAGATTTCTTTTTCCCGAAGCCATACTGAATGTCAAAATTCACAAAGACATTCGTATATTCATGCTTGAACGGGCAGGGCTTGTCAGTATCACAATATATGATGGCATGTTTTCAGGTGTAACCACAAAGTATGTTGATATCGAATGCAGCAACGACGCTAGTAAAGATTTTTTTAATGTTTGCACAGGCGACAAAAAGAGAACTGTTGAAATAAAGACGATATATGAAACAAAAAATTTGATATTTAATTTGTTGTCAGATGATGATTTATCAATAGTTAGAATTATTAAAAGCAGAGGAAGATACTCTCTTCGAAATAGTATCTGGGCCTTAGGCGTTGTTACAGGTGATAATAAGGGGAAGCTATTTTCAGAATGTCTTGAAGGCATGGAAAAAATATATACCGGCAAAGAAATTCAACCTTATACATTACAGCCCGCAAAAAATTATATTTTATACGATAGAGCAAATTTGCAACAAGTCGCAAAAGAAGAAATCTATCGCGCACCGGAAAAATTAGTATATAAGTTCATATCAAGCAAACTTGTTTTCGCTTATGATAATAGCGGAAGTCTTTTCCTCAATAGTACAAATATCCTTATCCCGCATATTCCATATATGTGCGCCAAGACCGTTATGGCTTTCTTAAATTCAACCTTATTCAGCTTTATGTATATAAAGCTATTTGGAGAAGTTAAAATATTAAAAGGAAACTTGATCGAACTTCCTTTCCCTGAAATATCCACAACCGACAATGAACAATTATCCTCATTGGTTGATGATGTTTTGAGCGGGAATAGTGCAAAACGAGAAACCATAGAGGATTATATATTTTCCATCTATGGATTTACAGAAGAACAAATTACTTATGTTAGGAGAACGGTAAATGGAAAAACTAATTGAGGAACTAGAATTGCAGATCTCTGTCATGAACAAGATGAACGACAGCGAGTACAACCTTAGCGATGAGGTTTTAGACAGCCTGTATTCCGTTTATCCGTTCAATAAATTTGAATATATCATCTGTCATTTGATAGGTACCAATACCATTACGTTGCAACAGTATCTAAATATTCGCAACAGATATTTAGAACGCAATAAATATTTGTACGTATTTGAAATTACTGCTCCCCGTACATTTGGAGAAACATGGGCGCAGCAACATCTCAATGAAGTTGTGCCGGAACTGCAGCGCCCCTCCACGTCTTATGACCCTGGTTATTCCGGGCAATATGATTTTTGGTATAACGGCATACGAATTGAAGTGAAAGCATCGAGGGCTGTACGGCGCAAAAGTGGCGGTTCGTTGATTATCAAGGCGCTTTCAAGTGATTCAAAATACGGTTTTGATATGAACTTCCAACAAATCAAACCTGCTTGCTGCGATGTCTTTGTATGGATCGCAGTTTGGCGCGATGTTATCCGTTATTGGGTGCTTTCCAGCGATGATGTCAAGAATAATCGCTACTATTCTTCCGGTCAGCACCGCGGCAATGTTGGCGAAGGGCAACTCTGGCTGAAGGACACAAACATTGATGATTTTAACGAATATGAAGTCGGTGTTCGTGATATTTTGGCAAAGATAGTTGAAAAAAGCGGACGCTAAACCATCTTGTATCAGGCATTATCTTTCAGGACATATGTTCAGCCGTTACAATCCGTGCAAATCAGAGTGACTTCATGATGATTGGCGCTTCCTAAGAAAGCAATCTCGACAGGAGGCTTTTTCTTGCATTTCCAGCGAATCCTTTCCCTCTGCGCCCTGTTTCTGCTGCTTCTTGCGGCGCAGGCGGGCGCGGAGGAAAACATACAGATCACGGCGGCCTCGGCGATCCTCATCGAGGCTTCGACGGGGCGCGTGCTCTACGAGAAGGCGGCGGATGTGCCGCGCTTTCCCGCGAGCACGACGAAGATGATGACATGCGTGCTCGCCATCGAGGAGGGCGACCTCTCGTCCATTGTCACCGCGAGCCGCACGGCGGCGGAGACGGAGGATACGGAGGTCAATGCGGGCGACCGCTTTATCCTCGCCGAACTTGTCGCCGAGATGATGCTGCGCTCGGACAACGGCGCCGCCGTCGCCATTGCTGAAGACCTCGCCGGCTCTGTCGGCAGCTTCGCCGCGCACATGAACGAGAAGGCGAAGGCCATCGGCGCGAAGGACACGCATTTCCTCAATCCGAACGGGCTGCCCGATCCCGCGCATGTCTCGACGGCGCACGACATCGCTCGCATCGCCGCCTACGGCATGAAGAATCCGAAGTTCCGCTCCTTCGTCGGCACGAAGGAGCGTGAGATCACCTGGGTCACGCCAGAGCGGAAACGCGCCTTGATGGCGAACACGAACCGCCTGCTCTCGACGTACGAGGGCGCGACGGGCGTCAAGACGGGCTACACGAATGCGGCGGGCGGCTGCCTCGCGGCCTCGGCGCGGCGCGGCGGCGTCGAGCTGATCGCCGTCGTCCTCGGCGCGGCGGACGAGAATGCACGCTTCTCTGATGCGGCAAAACTCTTGGACATGGGCTTTCGCCGCGTGAAGGCCGCGCCCGCCTATACGAAGACGGATCTCGCGCGAAGAGTCTGGGTCAAGGGCGGCAGAGAAGGCCGCCTTGCCGTCTATCCGTCGGAAGATCTGCACCTGCCGCTCGTCGACGGCGAGGCCGAGGAAAACTATCGCCTGACCTACGACCTGCCGCGCGTCATCGCCGCCGGCGTCAAGGAGGGCGACCGCGTCGGCGATCTCGTCGTCTCCCACGGCGGCAAGGAGCTTACGCGCATCCCGCTGCTCGCCGAGAAGAGCGTCGGCAGAGGGCTGAGCATCGAGGGGCTTTGGGCGTATATCCTCGGGCTGTTTGCGTGAAGGAACGCACAGTCTGTCCTCTATAGAAAACCAGGCGCAGGAAAGCGCCGCTTAGGAGAAGACCACCATGAAAATCCAGCCGCAGCCGCGCCGTTTGGGCGCATTCCTTTCCTTTTGCTTTCTCATTGCCCTCGCCCTCTACGGGCTTTTTCACCTGCCGGGCGGCGAGGAAGATGATCCGCCGACGTGCAAGGCGCAGATCCTCGCCGTCGAGGAGAGCGCGAACGATATGGAGAAGTTCGCGCCGGGCAGCGAGAAATATTATGTGACGATCCGCCTCGAATCCGGCTCCAACGAGGGCGAGGAGGCGCGCATCGTCCACCGCACGCTCAACAATCCGGCCTTTGACATCCATCCGAAGGAGGGCGAGAACATCCTCGTGCGCGAGGAGCACGGCTCCTATGCCATCGTCGACTACGACCGCCTGCCCGGCGTGCTGTGGCTGCTCTTCGGCTTCGCGCTCGTCCTCATCCTCTTCGGCGGCATAACGGGACTCAAAGCTCTTCTCGTGCTGCTCTTCGCCGTCTTCCTGATCGCCAAGGGGCTCATATCGCTGATCCTCTTCTCGCCGACGCACATCCTCTTGTGGACGTTCCTCATTGGCTCTCTCATCACGCTCAGCACCCAGCTCGTCGTCAACGGCTGCAACGTGAAGTCGGCGGGCGCGATCGTCGGCACGATCGGCGGCATCTGCATCGCAGGCCTGCTCGCGCTCCTCGCCATCCACTTTACCTACCTGACGGGAATTGCCGAGGAGCATGCGGGCATGCTCAAGGTACTGTATCTGAAAGACGTCGATTTTCGCGAACTGCTCTTTTCGGGCATCGTCCTCGGCGCGCTCGGCGCGGTCATGGACGTCGCCGTCTCCATCGCGTCCGCGCAGTGCGAGATGAAAAACCTCGCGCCCAAGACGTCGTTCACCGTGCTCGTCGCTTCGGGACTCGCCGTCGGGCGCGACGTCATGGGCACGATGGCGAACACGCTCGTGCTCGCCTACATCGGCGGCGCACTTCCTTTGATGCTGCTGCTCTTCTCGCAGCCGAACCTCTCCTTCGTGCACGTCGCAAACCTCGACATGATCGCGACCGAGATCGTGCGCTCGCTCATTGGCAGCATCGGACTGCTCTTCGCCATTCCCATCACGGCGTATGCGACCGCGTTCCTCGTGACGCGGCCTGCGCCGAAAGAGCGTCCGCGCAGGAGAACGCCGCAGGAACATCCGCAAGAATAAGGAGGTATCCCATGGACTTTCCTTTGACCCAAAGACAGCAGGAAATCATCCGCTTCTACCATCTCAATCCGTTCATCGAATACCTGCATGCCGCCGTCGTGCCGAAGCCGGACGGCACTGTAGAGCTTCGTCTGACGATCGAGTCCGAGCATACGAACCTCTACAACATCGTGCACGGCGGCGTTCTCATGACGCTCGCCGACACGGCGATGGGCGCAGCCGCGCTCGCGCGAAACAAGAAGGTCGTGACGATGTCGCTTTCGATGGAATTCATGCACGCCGTGCCGCTGGCCAAGACGATCATCGCGACGGGCGTCTGTCTGCACGACGGCAAGCACGTGATGACCTTGGAGAGCGAGATCAAGGACGAGGACGGCAAGATCTACGCCAAGGGGCACGGCACGTTCTATGTGCTCGGCAATTTCCTTGAAGACGAGGAGTAGCGCTGCGCTTTTAAGAAGCCTTGCCTCTTTGCCGATAACAGGACGAAGGGATTTTTGCCCAAGGACGCAGACGGACATACCCTTTCCATTGACGGGGACGACCGATTGCCGCTTTTGCGGCGGCCGCCAGAAAGGACGATCTCGATGGCACAGTTTGAATCGCGCAACATCACGATGATGATGGATCTCTATGAGCTGACGATGGCCTACGGCTATTTCCGCGAGGGCGAGGAGGCTAGGAAAGCACGCGCCTCCTTCGACGTCTTCTTCCGCCGCCACCCCGACGGCGGCGGCTTCTCCATCTTCGCAGGGCTTGAGCAAATCGTCGAATACATCGAGGCGATGCACTTCTCGCCTGCTGACATCGACTACCTGCGCTCGCTCTCGCTCTTCGACGAGGACTTCCTCGACTACCTCGCGCACTACCGCTTCACAGGCGACATCCGCGCGTTTCGCGAGGGCACGATCATGTACCCCGAAGAGCCGATCCTCACCGTGACTGCGCCCATCATCGACGCGCAGCTCGTCGAGACGGCGCTCCTCGCCGAGATCAACCACCAGTCGCTCATCGCGACGAAGACGCGCCGCATCGTGCGCGCGGCGGGCGGCCGCGTCGTCTCCGACTTCGGCGCACGCCGCGCACACAACGTCGACGCCGCCGTCTACGGCGCACGCGCCGCCTACATCGGCGGTGCGGCCTCGACGGCGACGGTGCTCGCGGGCCAGCTCTTCGGCATCCCCGTCAGCGGCACGATGGCGCACAGCTGGGTCATGTACTATGACGACGAATACACGGCATTCAAGAAGTATGCCGAGACGTACCCCGACAACGCTGTCTTCCTCGTCGATACATACGACGTCATACACTCGGGCATTCCAAACGCCATCCGCGCCGCCAAGGACGTGCTCGATCCGCTGGGCAAAAGGCTCAAGGGCGTGCGCATCGACTCGGGCGACCTCGCCTATCTCTCCAAGCGCGTGCGCACCATGCTCGACGCGGCGGGGCTTTCCGACTGCAAGATCATCGCCTCGAACAGTCTCGACGAGTATACGATCTCCTCGATCCTCAACGCGCAGGGCGGCAAGATCGACGGTTTCGGCGTGGGCGAACGCCTGATCACGTCGAAGAGCGAGCCCGTCTTCGGCGCGGTCTACAAGCTCGCCGCCGTGGAAAAGGACGGCGAGATTCTCGCGAAAATCAAAGTCTCCGAAACGGTCGAGAAGATCACGAACCCCGGCAGGAAAAAGGTCTACCGTATCTACGACGCCGAAGGCCATGCCATCGCCGACCTCCTGACGCTCGCCGACGAGACGCCCGACATGACGAAGCCCTATCGCTACATCGACCCCAAGAAGCCGTGGAAGCGCCGCTTCTTCACGAACTGCACGGCACGCGAGCTGCAGGAAGACGTCATCAAGGGCGGCAAATGCGTGTCGGAAAAGCCGCCTCTCGAAGAGATCCGCGCCTACGTCAAGGCGCAGCTCGACCGCGAGATCTGGCAGGAGGAGCAGCGCTTCGAGAACCCGCACACGCACTATCTCGACATGAGCCCCGCCTACTACGAGATGAAGCTCGCCCTCCTGAACGAGCTGCAGCAGTATTGAGAAGGCGGCGCGTGCCATGCCATCAAAATACGAGGAGGAAATCGCATGTTAGAACTAGCAGGGTATTATGACGGTGCGGACGTGCAGCTCTTGGAAGGAGCACGCTTTCTCTCGCCGAACTGCTTGAGCGCTTCGGAAAAATCCTCGACAAGCTCGACGGCGCCCGTATATTCGCCGTCTTCGTCGTAGATGGCGAGGTAGCGCACGCCGATGGGCTTGCCTTTGATGTAGCGGTAGATCTCCATGCGGTCACGCTTCTTCGCCTTGAAATCGGCGACGAGCTGCTCGATGATCGGCACGATGTTCGCGGGGTGGCAGTTGTAGACCTTGCTGCCCAAAGCGAGGCGCGGACGCGCGAAGACCTGCCCGGGATTCGAGAAGAAGCGCAGCATTTCGTCCTTGTCGATGTAGGTGATGTCGACGGGCAGGAGGTTCAAGACGGCTTCCAGCTCCCTGCAGCTGATCTCTCCCGTCGGGAAGTGCACCTTGCCCGCGGCAATCATCTTGCGCTCCTTCGCCTCCGCCTCTCGGACGTAGGCGTCGCCTGCTTCCCACCTCGGCACGTCCTTGATGAAAGCGATGCCGAAGTCCGGCATGTCGCGGTAGATCATGAGCCAGTCCTGCTCCGAGAAGAAGCGAAGCGTCAGCGGGAAGAGAATCTTCTCTTCCTTGTAGATCATGTCTCTGATGCGCTGGAAGAAGGCCGGATAGCGCTCCTCCTGCCTCGCGATTCCATCGCTGAGCGACTTCGTGAGTGCACGAAGCTCCTGCTTGATCTCGTCATCCACACCCCACATGACACCCGAAGGTCCCGTCACGCCGTAGCGATAGAGGAGCGTCATGAGCAGGGATTCCTTTTTGCCGTAGTGCGAGTAGATCGCGCACAGTTCGCCAAGGCCTCGGCCGAGCGACATCGCATCGCTTTTTTCGACGGCGACTTGCAGGCGATCGAGGAGTTCGGAAAGCCCCTTGTTTTCGAGGTTCAATACCGTCAGCGGATGCCCTCCGGGCAGATCCCGCACCTCGGGCGCGGCATCTGCGGCAGGTGCGTCAGCGCCGATATGCCCGTGGAAGAGCGCCGAGTGCACGTCGCAGAGCTTTTGCACCTCGTAGATCGGCGTGCCGCCCTCGATGAGCTGCTGCTCGGCGGCGGAAATCTCCTCAGCCGAAACGCTCGCAAAGTCCTTGATGAAATCCTTGCGCACCGTTTCCAGCGACTCGCCCGCCGAAAGGCGCTGCAGGAAGCCCTTGAGCACAGCTGCGCGATGATTTGACGCCTCGCCGTCCGCCACGCCTGTCGCCGCAGCCGAATGAGCGCAGGCGCAGCCGTCCTCGCGGGGATGCGCTTCGTGCACGCCGCTGCAGGCGTGCGCCGTCTCATCCTGCTTGATCGTGAAGCCGTGCGCCTCCAGCTCGCGTACGACATCCTCCAGCTTCATTCCTTTGACCGCCACACCCTTGGGCACGGTCATGACGCGCCCCATGACGTTCAAGACCATAGGGTTTGTGATCTCCTTGAAGCCGATTTCTGCCATCGCCTGCTGAAGCTCGGGAAACTCCTCGACAAGCTTCGCCACTGTTTTATTGAAGTCCAACACCTTTTTCATATCGATCTCTCCTGTTCCAAGACTGAATGCGTTTCTCACTGCAGTCATTATAGCAGATATTTTTTTCGCGTGTTGTCATATTTGTTACCGTCTTGCATGAAAGTACCGTGAAGCCTTGTGCCGTCTGGCATCGCGGCTATTGCGTACACAGGCGGGATAACCGCTTTATAGGCGTTCATAGGCATTTTCCTGCACTTTTGCGGGCAAATTGCGGGCAGAAAAACACTCATTTTCCGGAATATCTCTTATGGTTCAGTCGCTTTTGGGACGATGTTGTGCTTAGGGCGTCCATTGCATACAAAGTCCAATGCTTCTTGCACTTGTCCCTATCGGCGTTCTTGGACTAAATTCTACAGGCTCACATCAGCGGAGGTTGATTTGCAAATTTACGGATTACAGATTCTTTGGCTGACAGAAGCATAAAAACAAGCTATAATAGACTTGGAGGAAGGGCACAGGAAAAAGAAGGGGGATTCTTCATGCAGACCATCGAGGATTTCTACCGTGAAGCGTTGAAGAAGGCAACGGGGAGAGAGGAATTCGACTACGATCCCGATCAGCTCAAATGCTTGTTCCATCCGAACATCCACGAGCCGATCTGGGGCGAGGAAAAGCTTTCGGACGAAGGGCAGAAGAAGCCTCTCTCGAAGGATGCGCATGCCGTATTGGAGGACGTCCTCGCGGGCAAGAAGGCGGGGCGCAAGGCGTACATCCTCCTCGCGCCGGCATTCATGGGGCAGTATCACGATGTCAAGACGGGGCAGATCCGCAATGCCTTCCGCAAGATGGGCTTCGACGGTCTCGTCGAGGTCGCGCTCTTCGCTGACATCCTGACGCTCAAGGAGGCCTTGGAGTTCGACCGCAACATCCAGTCGGAATCGGACTACATGCTCACGAGTTGCTGCTGTCCCATGTGGGTGGCGATGATCAAGAAGAGCTTCCGGCATCTCATGCCGTATGTGCCGCCGTCCGTCTCGCCGATGATCGCCGCAGGACGCACGGTGAAGAAGCTCTATCCCGACGCCTTGACCGTGTTCTTAGGGCCGTGCATGGCGAAAAAGACGGAGGCGAAGGATCCCGACCTCGTCGGCGCCATCGACCACGTGCTGACCTTCCAGGAGTGCAAGGACATCTTCGACCGCCTCGGCATCCAGCCGCAGGATCAGTCGGACAAGAAGCGCGTCTACTCGTCGGAAGCGGGACGCATCTACGCTTACGCGGGCGGCGTGTCACAGGCGGTGCAGATGACGCTCGACCGCCTCAATCCCGAACGTGCGATCAAGGTGCGCTCGCGCCACGCGAACGGCGTCGCCGAGTGCAAGCAGATGCTCAGCGACCTCGTGGAGGGCGAGGTCAAGGCAAACTTCTTCGAGGGCATGGGCTGCGCGGGCGGCTGTGTCGGCGGCCCGAAGAAGCTCATTCCGCAGGAAGAGGCGAAGGAGCACGTCAAGTCGTACGGCAAGCGCTCGCCGTACCGCACGCCGCTCGACAATCCCTACGTCCTGGAGCTTCTGACGCGCCTCGGCTTCTACACGCTCGAAGGGCTGCTGTACGACGAGACGTTCTTCTCAAGGAAGCGCTTTGCCTGACGAAGAATTGCTCTGGGATTAAAAACAAGACGGTGCATTGTCGTATTCGGCATACGCACCGTCTTGTTGTTCTGTTACAGTCTCCGTATCTCCCTGCAGTTTTGGTTGGAGGGCGGCAGATGCAGGAAATATTTCCGGCGAAGCGCCACATGAGAACATTTGACAAACATCCGTTCTGTATGTTATACTGATTTAGCGAACAAATGTTTGTAAAAGATGGGAGGAAGAAGGAATGAAGCGTTGGGATTTGCCTGAGGACTGGGAGATCGAGGCGGCGCTGCCCGAGTATGTCGATGGGGAGGGCGACATCACGCGGCTCTTTCTGGCGGACGGTACGAATCGTCTCGTGCGCGCACGTCTGCGCACCGTGCTGGAACGCTTGGCGAGACGGCATTGCCGTTCGCTGCCGCTCCTGCGTGCATGGGCGAAGGAGCGCACGGCCTTCGCTCAGACGGCGCCTCTGGCCATTGCGGCGGAACTCGTTCTCGTGCCCTTTCGCGCACGCCGGCCGCGCTGCAAGGGCGACGTGGCGATGGGCGTCGTGAACGCCATGCACGCGCAGGCCGCCAGATGCGAGGAGGCGGCAGAGGTCGAGCTTTCGTGCGGCAGGCGCATCCGCACGCTTTGGAGCATGGCGACACTCGCCGCCCATCTTCGCGCGGCGGACATCCTGCGCCGAGACTTGGAGGGGGAGGCCGAAGCCGCCGTGCTGCGCCGCCTCTTCTGGCAGAAGGCATGGAATTGCGGCAGGACGGGAAGGAAATAGAAGAAAATGAAGGAAAGCGCATAGAGCGCCGCAGCGAAATGGCTGCGGCGCTCTTTGCTGTACGAAATTGTTGGCTTGCGACTTATATGGCGTTGATGCATCAGAGTATGGTATACTTTATTCGTTGCCGCCCCAGACTTGGCACGGGAAGGGGGGACCGATGTGATCACAACGTTTATTCTCTCCGTCTTGGCCGGTGTAGTTGCCAACTATATCAGTAAATGGTTCGACGAGAGAGGCGACGGCGACGAGCCTAGGCGTTAAGCCCTGCCTGCACCATGGGAACAGAAAAGCCCCCCAAGCTAGCACCTTGGGGGCTTTTCGCGTACCGAATTTGATCACAACGTTTGCCACCCACAGTATAGCATATTCTGTAATCGCATGCAAGGCGCACGCGCTGTCTTTTTCTGCTGCGTTCATGTACGCGTCAGTTCTCCTACGAGTTTCGTCGAGTCGGCCCTCGCTCGGCTTTTGCGTCTGCAGCATCCCTTTCGCTACAATAGCGGCAAGCGCTAATACATAGAGGAACCGGTTCCTCGCCCAAGGGTGAGGAAAATGACGATCAACGAAATGGTTTTGCAGTCGCAGAAGGGAAATAGCGAAGTTCTGGCAGAGCTTTGCGAGAAGTTTCAGGGGATGTTCTTTCGCGCGGCGCGGCAGCGTCATCTGCGCACCGTATTCGAGGACGCTTTGCAGGCGGCACGCGAGAGCTTCCTGCGTGCCGTGCGCGATTTCGACGCGGCGCTCGGCGTGCCGTTCGAGGGCTTTGCCAAGCGCCGCGTCTACGGCGATCTCCATACGTTCTTCCGCCGCGAACGCGCCTACTGGCAGCGCGAGGTGCATCCGGGCGACGCGGAGGAGGGCAAG
>CAJPRR010000044.1 GCA_905373085.1 uncultured Selenomonas sp. | reverse complement strand
GCAAAAGTGATTTTCAACAGAGCGTAAATCATTTGCCGCACCTTTCTACGACAGCACGCACGACGGCGGCGATGTCCATGCCCGTCGTATCGAGCAGGTCTGCATCCGGCGCCTGCACGAGCGGCGAGATCTCGCGCTCGCTGTCCGCCTTGTCGCGCCGCGCGATGTCCGCCTCAAGCTCCGCGAGCGTCATGTCGTAGCCCTTTTCCTTCATTTCCTTCCAGCGGCGCTTCGCACGCTCTGCCAAGGAGGCCGTGAGAAAGATCTTCACGTCGGCGTTCGGCAGGACGTGCGTGGCGATGTCCCTGCCATCCATGAGCACGCCGCCCGCGTCCGCCATGCGCCTTTGCTGCTCGACCATCTTCTCGCGCACGGAACCCAAGCGCGCCGCCTGCGATACGACGGCGCTGACCGCAGGCGTGCGGATCTCGTCCGTAACCTCCTCGCCGTCGACGAAGACCTGCGTCCGCTTCCCATCATAGCGCAGACTGACCTCGATGCCGGCGACGGCGGCGAGAATCTTCTCATCCGTCAGAGGCTCACCCGCCTTGAGCGCCTTCCACGCGACAGCGCGGTACATCGCGCCCGTGTCGATGTAAGTGTAGCCAAGCTCCTTTGCCGCAAGCTGGGCGACCGTGCTCTTGCCCGCGCCCGCAGGCCCGTCGATCGCCACCACGAGTTTCTTTGCCATCATCTTCCCCCCTGTTGCACAAGCCCGTCCAATGTCTCGTAAAAGGACGGATATGAGATATTGACGCAGGATGGCGCATCGAGCGTCACGCCCTCTCCTGCGGCGCCTGCCACGGCGAGAGACATCGCCATGCGATGATCGTCGTAGGTGCGGCAGGAGGCGGGCGAAAGCGTGCGCCCGCCATGGATGACCATGCCGTCCTCTTTCGCCTCGACAGCGCCCGGGGCGAGACGATTGAGTTCTGCCGTCACCGCTGCAAGGCGGTCGGTCTCCTTGACGCGCAGTTCCGCCGCGCCTGAAATCACGGTGTCGCCGTCTGCAAAGAGAGCCGCGACAGCGAGGATCGGGATCTCGTCGATGAGGCGCGGAATGATCTCGCCGCCAAACGATGCGCCGCGAAGAGAAGCCGTCCGCACGCGGACGTCAGCGAGCGTCTCGCCGCCGCTCTCACGCTCGCTGCAGACGGTGATGTTCGCACCCATGTCGGACAATACATCGAGAATGCCCGTGCGCGTCGGATTGACGCCTACATCCTGCAGGATGATGTCGCTGCCCTCGATGAGAGACGCTGCGACGAGCCAGTACGCGGCAGAACTGATGTCGCCGGGCACACGGATTTCCTCGGGCGCAAACAGTTCGTCGACCGGCTCGATCGTCACCTTCGTCCCCTCGCGCTCAATCCTTGCACCGAAGGCGCTGAGCATGCGTTCCGTATGGTCGCGGGAAAGGGCAGGCTCCGTCACGCAAGTCTCGCCGTCCGCATAAAGACCCGCAAGAAGCGCCGCCGACTTCACTTGTGCGCTCGCGACGGGACTTTCATAGTCCATCGCACGAAGCCTTCCCTCGTGCGGCAGTACGGCGAGCGGCAGGAAGCGATCCGCGCCGCGTCCTCGAATCGCCGCGCCCATGCGTGCGAGCGGCTCGACGACGCGCCCCATGGGGCGGCGCGAGAGCGAAGCGTCGCCCAAGAGCGCCGAAAAGAACGGCTGCGCCGCGAGAATCCCCAGCAGAAGACGCAGCGTCGTGCCGGAATTTCCCGCATCGAGGACGCCCTGCGGCTCTTTCAAGCCATGCAGGCCGACGCCCGTGACGAGGAGGGAGCCGTCCGCCTGCCGCTCGACACCTGCGCCGAGCGCCCGCATGCATGCCGCTGTCGACAGGCAGTCCGCCGCTTCGAGGAAGTTTCGGACGTGCACCTTTCCTTTCGCTATGGCGGAAAACATCACGCTGCGATGCGAGACGGACTTGTCCCCGGGCACGCGGATCTTCCCCGTCAGCCCCCTCTTTGCCGGACGTATCTTTTTTCCTTCAGCCATATACATCCTCCCTCAAAATCCTGCTTTCAAACCTTCTGCCGTTTTCGCGTGAGCGGCGCTCCAACGCCCCGCTGCCGCCCCCATGGAAAACGCCGCCTGCAAGTTGTAGCCGCCCGTGAAGCCGTCGACGTCGACGACCTCGCCGGCAAGGTAAAGCCCCGGCACGAGCTTCGACTCCATCGTCTTGGGGTTGATTTCCTTCGTCGAGACGCCGCCCGCCGTCACGATGGCTTCGGCGAGAGGCCGCGTCTTCTCGACCGTGAGCACGAGATGCTTGATCGTCTTGACGATTCGCGTGCGCTCCTCGCGCCGCAGGTCGTACACGCGCTTTTCGCACGGCAGGTACGCCGCATCGAGCACGGGCGCGATGAGCTTTCCGGGCAGAAGATCGCGCATGGCGTTCTTCAGCGCCTTGCTCTTGTGCTTCTCGAAGTCGCGCTGCACGCGCGCCGCAAATACTTCGGGACTCAAGGCGGGCTTCAGGTCGAGCACGAGTTCCACGAACCTTCCCTCGGCAAGCGCCCTTGCTGCCGCACGGCTCAGCGAAAGCACGATGGGCCCCGTCACGCCGAAGTGCGTGAACATCATCTCGCCGAATTCCTCGCCGATTCTCCTGCCGTCGGCGAGAAGCGTCACGCGCACGTTGCGCAGGGACAGCCCTTGCGCCTCCTTGACCCAGTCCTCCTCCGTGACGAGCGGCACGAGAGACGGCAAGACATCCGTGACCGTATGCCCCAACGCGCGCACCATCGCGTAACCGTCACCCGACGATCCCGTGCCCGGATACGAAGCGCCGCCCACCGCCAGAACGACGGCGTCGGCACATATCTTCGCGCCGCTCGCGAGTGTGACGCCCGCCGCATGTCCCTCTTCCACGAGGATCTCAGCGACGCGCGCCTCCGTCTCGATCTTCACGCCAAGCCCATGAAGGTGCTGGACGAGCGCCGCGACCGCATCGGCGGCGCGGTCGCTGACGGGAAAGACGCGCCCGCCGCGCTCTGCCTTCGTCTCCACGCCAAGTTCTCGGAAAAAGTCCCGCACATCCTCATTGTCAAAGGCGTGCAGGGCGCTGTAGAGAAAAGAACCGTTGCCCGGAATGTTCTTGACGATCTCGGCGACGGGCGCGACATTCGTGATATTGCAGCGCCCCTTGCCCGTGATCATCATCTTGCGGCCAGGCTGCTTCATTTTCTCCAAAAGAAGCACGGAAGCGCCTGCTTCCGCCGCCTTGGCCGCCGCCATGAAGCCTGCCGGTCCCGCGCCGACAACGAGAACGCGCCGCGCACTCATCGCTCTTCTGTGAGGCGATAGAGCGCCTCGACCTCCGCCTTCGTCAGAGGGCGCGAAGCGCCGCGCTTGACGCCGTCCAGCGTGAGCTGCGCAAAGCGCGTGCGCTTCAGGGCGCGCACATCGCATCCCACGGCTTCGAACATGCGACGCACCTGACGGTTTCTGCCCTCGTGCAGCGTGACCTCGACGTCGCTGAGCCCCTTTTCCGTCACGCCGCAGACGCGCACCTCCGCCGGCGCCGTCATGCCGTCCGCAAGCTCGATGCCGCTTCGGAGCTTCTTCAGAGCCTCGGGCGTAAGCTCGCCCGCCACCTTCGCACGGTACGTCTTGTGCACGAGAAAGCGCGGATGAAGAAGAGCCTGCGTCAGCGTGCCGTCATTCGTCAGGAGGATCAGCCCTTCCGTATTCCGGTCGAGCCTTCCCACCGGATAGACGCGCACGTTCTTCACGGGCAGGAGGTCGAGCACCGTGCGCCTGCCGCGCTCATCGGAAACGGTCGAGACATAGCCCTTGGGCTTGTTCAGCAAGAAGTAGACGAGACGCTCCTCTGCGGGAAGCGGCTTGCCGTCCACCGCGATGCGTGCATTCGCCGCATCTGCCTTCGTTCCCGGTTCACGCACCACCACGTCGTCCACCGTCACGCGCCCCGCCGCAATGAGCTCCTCCGCCCTGCGGCGTGACGCCACGCCCGCGCGGCTGATGATTTTTTGCAATCGTTCTTCCATACTTCACCCTTACCCGTAAACTCTTATTGGACGCATCCGACGCGCACCGCGCTCAGAGATTCGCCATATTGCAGACGATGTCACGCGCCTCTTCCACTTCCGAGGCGAGGACGCGTATCTCGAAGTTCGCCTTGCGCTGGCTGCCGACGGATTTCCGATCCGTCAATATGCCTTCCGCCTCCAGCCTTTCGCAGATCTTCTCCGCCTGCCCCTTCGTCGCAGCCACAAAGATCGATGTCCACATGAAAATTTCCTCCTTCGGCGCTATCTCTGCAGCACCGAGTTTTTGCCGAGCAAGGCCTCGATTTCCTGCACGACGGCGGGAGATGCGTCGAGCCAATACTGCGGCTCCAACTTCTGCCAACGTCCCTTCCGATTCAAAAAGACGACATGATCGCCCCTGTGCGCCGCAAAAATGCCGTAGAGCGCATCGAGCGCAGCCGCTTCCTCGTACTCTGCGTCAAGCGTAATGTAATAATCCTGCCGATAATCGTCGAGCGCAGTAATCGTGTCGGCAAGCACCTTGACGCCGTCGTCCGTGAAATTCACGCGCCCCTGCACGACGATGGCCGCATCGGGAACAAGGAGGTTCACATGCGGGTAGAAGACCGCCGGAAAGACGACGACTTCAACGGAATGCGTGTAGTCCTCCAATTCCAAGAAGCACATCGTGTCGCCCTTCTTCGTCGCGATCCGCTTCGCCGAGGAGACGAGGCCGCCGATGCGCACGAGCTGGCGCTCCTTCTTCTTGCCGTCCAGGATGTCCCGGATGGGCACAAGATTCTTGATCTTCTTCTCATGGCGATCGAGCGGATGTCCTGTAATGAAGAAGCCTGTGTTCTCCTTCTCCCACGCGAGTCGCTGCACGGCGTCTGCCTCAGCGATGTCGGGAAGCGCGACATCCTCGGCCTCCTGCATCGCCGCCTCGCCGAAAAGGCCGATCTGTCCGCTCGCCGCATCCGCATGCTTTCTTGCCGCGACGTCGATGACGCGCTCCAAGACGGCAAGAAGCTGCGAGCGGTGTGCGCCGAGCGAGTCGAAAGCGCCGCATTTGATGAGACTTTCGAGCACGCGTTTGTTTGCCGTGCGCATGTCGACGCGCGTGCAGAAGTCCAAGAGCGACGTGAAGGCGCCGCCTTCCTCGCGCACAGCCGCGAGGCTCTTGATCGCCGCCTCGCCGACATTTCGCACGGCGGCGAGGCCGAAGCGGATGGCCGCGCCGTCGACGCTGAAATTCGCCTCGCTCGCGTTGACGTCGGGCGGCAGGATCTCGATGCCCATGCGGCGGCAAAGCTCGATATAGACTCCAACCTTGTCGTTCGTGTCCATGATGCTCGTGAGCATCGCCGCCATGAACTCCTGCGGATAATGCGCCTTCAAGTACGCCGTCTGCCACGCCACGAGCGCGTACGCCGCGCTGTGCGACTTATTGAATCCGTAGTCGGCAAAATGCGTCAGAAGATCGAAGATCTTTTCCGCCAAAGCGTCATCAATGCCGTTCTCCCGCGTTCCCTTCATGTACGTCTCGCGCTGCGACATCAGGACTTCATGCTTCTTCTTGCCCATGGCGCGGCGCAGGATATCCGCCTGCCCGAGCGTGAAGTTCGCGAGCACCTGCACGACCTGCATGACCTGCTCCTGATAGAGCACGACGCCGAACGTCTCCTTGAGAATCGGCTCCAAGAGAGGATGCAGGTACGTCACCTTCTTCTTGCCGTGCCTGCCCGCGATGAAATCCGTCACCATGCCGCTGCCCAAGGGACCCGGCCGGTAGAGCGCGACCGTCGGGATGAGGTCTTGGAAGTTTTTCGGCTGCAGATCCTTGACGAGATTCGTCATGCCCGCCGATTCCATCTGGAAGACCGCGCCTGTATCGCCGCGGCAGAGCATCTCTGCCGTCTTCTCATCTTCGAGCGGTATCTTGTCGATGTCGATCGTGACACCGCGGCTCTTCTTGATGTTCTTCAAGGCGTCAGCGATGACCGTGAGCGTGCGCAGGCCGAGGAAGTCCATTTTCAAAAGCCCCAGTTCTTCCACGTGATCCTTGTCGTACTCCGTCACGAGCGTGCCGTCGGAGACCTGCACGGGCACATAGTCGGTCAAGGGATTTCGCGCGATCACGACGCCCGCCGCATGCGTCGACGAGTGGCGCGGCAGTCCCTCCAGGTCGCGCGCGAAGTCGATGAGCCTCTTCGTCTCGTCGCTCTCCTCATAGATGCTGCGAAAATCCTGCGAATCGACGAGCGCACGGTCGAGCGTGATGCCGAGTTCCGACGGCACGGCCTTCGCCACGCGGTCGACGCTCGCATACGTCATTTCGAGCGCACGCCCGACATCGCGAATCGCGCCCTTCGCCGCCATCGTGCCGAAGGTGATGATCTGCGCGACATGATCGGCGCCGTAACGGCGCTTCACATAGTCGATGACCTCCTCGCGGCGGATATAGCAGAAGTCGATGTCGATATCGGGCATCGTCACACGCTCCGGATTCAAAAACCGCTCAAAGAGCAATTCGTACTTCAAGGGATCGAGATTCGTGATGCCCAGGAGATAGGCGACGATGCTGCCCGCCGCCGAGCCGCGCCCCGGACCGACGGCGATGCCCTCGCCGCGCGCATACTTGATGAAATCCCAGACGATGAGAAAGTAACTGTCATAGCCCATGCGGTGGATGATGGAAAGCTCGTAGTCGAGCCTTTCGCGCACGGCGGGCGTGATCTTTTCGTAGCGAAGGGACAGATTCTCCTCGCAGAGCTGCTTTAAGTAGGCATCGTCCGTCATCCCCTCCGGCAGCGGAAAATTCGGCAGATGGAGATGCCCGAACTCGAAGTCGACCTTGCAGCGCTCGGCGATCTTCTGCGTATTGGCGAGCGCTTCCGGGTGATCGCGGAAAAGCTCCTGCATCTCCTCGGGCGAGCGCATGTAGAACTCCCCTTCGGCATAGCGCATGCGCGTCGGATCATGGACGCCCTTGCCCGTCTGAATCGCGAGCAGGACATCGTGCGCCTCCGTGTCCTCCTTATGCACATAATGGATGTCGTTCGTCGCCACGAGTCCGACGCCGAACTTCTCCGCCAGCTCTATGACGCCCGCGAACGCTGTCTTTTCATCGGGGATTCCATGGTCTTGAATCTCAAGAAAGAAGTTCTCTCGTCCAAAGATGCCGATATACTCCTCGACGAGCTTTTCCGCGCGCTCTCGCTCGCCGCGCAGGATCGCCTGCGGAATCTCGCCCGCCACGCAGGCGCTGAGGCATATAAGTCCCTTATGATACTTGCGCAGGATGTCCTTGTCGACGCGCGGCTTGTAGTACATGCCCTCCGTATTGGCGAGCGAGACGAGTTTCACGAGGCTTCGATAGCCTTCATCATTCTCCGCAAGAAGAATCAGATGATAGTAGCGCGTGCCGCGCACCTCGGTGCGGTCAAAGCGCGACTCAGGCGCAAGATACGCCTCACAGCCGATGATCGGACGAATTCCCTGCTTCTTTGCTTCCTTATAAAAATCAATGACGCCGTACATCGCCCCGTGATCGGTGATCGCGACGGAATCCATGCCAAGCTCCTTCGTGCGTGCGATAAGCTCGGGAATGCGGCTCGCCCCGTCGAGAAGGCTGTAGCATGTATGAACGTGCAAATGCGCAAAGGGAATCTTCGTCATGGCAACTCCTCTCCGTCACTCTTTCCTATTCCGTTCAACATTTCGGTTCTTTTCATTATAGAGGAAAGCACAAGGCATGTCTATAGGATACTGCAGACGCTTCATGGCAGATGCACACTAAGGACGACAGGATGAGATGAAAGTTTTCCGACAAATAAAAACTTTTCTCCTATAAGCAATGGACGAATGGGGAAAATTCATGTATAATGACATAATAGACAGATGCTACAAAGGGGTTGGGAAGAATCATGGACGCCGTTTCGGAATGGCTTGATGAATTCTGTGAGAAAAATACACTCTCTGCGGCTTTTTTGAAGAAAATCGCAGACACAGAAGAATCCGACGAGGGGCTTCTCTCGCTCTTTCGCTACATGGGCGATGTCTTTTCTTTGCATCGCATCATGGTTTTTGAGTGCAAGAGAAAGCATTATACGCCTACCTACACTTGGAGCGCCAAGGACACGAAGCCATACCGTCAGCCTGAGGAAGAGACCGTGCGCGCTGCCGTCGCCTTGACAAGCGGCAGACTGCTGAACGGCCTGCATGTCCTCTTCGAGGATACGCAGGCCTTTGCCGTCAAGCATCCCCTTGCCAGTCAATGCTTCGCCTCACTCGATCTTTACTCCTTGTCTGCCGTCCCGCTCTTCAAGGACGGCGATCCGGCAGGCTTCATCGCCTGCGACGTGCCCGACTGGAAAAACGCGCACGACATCACGGCAGCCTTGTACCTCGCCGGTCGCTTCGTCATGCGCATCATCCGCATGAGGAACATCCTGCGCAGCAAGGGCGGCGTTGCTGCAGAAATCGACGCCGACGCTGACAAGGGCGTTCTTTCTGCCTTCCTCAGGGAGAATTTCTTCGACTTTCCGAACTTTCTCGATTCCATCGAACTTGCTGACCAATATATCTACTTCGGCGACATGCAGTCGAACCTCTTCTACATCAACGACCAGATGCGTGACACCTTCGCCTTCAAGAGCAACATCGTCAAGAATTTTCTCGACGAATGGGAGAAATGCATCCGCCGTCCCGACGATCTCGCCACCTATCGGGCGGACATCGCGGACATCATCGAGAGCAAGCGGGACATCCACGATCTTCGCTATCGAGTGACGGATCGTACGGGAACCGAATTCTGGATTCGCTGCTGCGGCATCCTGAAGTGGGACGCGGCGCGCGAGAAGCCGCTGTTCTTTTCCGGCAGCATCTCACGCCTCGCGCTCGATTTCGTCGTCGATCCCATCACGGGATTCGCGCGCGAGAAAGGCGCGGAAATCAAATTGCAGGAACTGCAGAAGGAGTATTCTTCCCTCTCTTTCATTGGCTTCCGCTTGAACAACTTCCGCGAAATCAACGAGATGCACGGCCGAAACCATTCTGACGCGCTTCTCAAGGACATCGCGGCAGGACTCACGAACCGCTTCCGCGACGGTCTTCTGATCTACCGCCTCGACGGTCTGCGCTTCCTCGCCATCCTTTCGCCCGAAATCACAGAAGATCCGAAGATGATCCTCGACTTCATCAGCCTGACCGTGCGCAATCTCTACGCCATCTACGGACTCGCCGTGCAGACGCCTTCCTCTCTCGCTCTCATGGAAGACATCCCAAGCGACACGGCATGCGGCGAGATCATCGCCAACATGCTGAGCCTGCTCGATCTGGCGAAAGAATCGCCGGATGAGCCGTACGCTCTCTTCTCCCCGCAGAATCTCGAAACGCGCAAGAACCTCAGCCGCTTCCTGCTCGCCATCAACGAGGATGTCGAACGCGGCTGCACCAACTTCCGCACGGTCATCCAGCCGACAGTCACCACCGACGGCTTCGGCATCGTCAGCGGCGAACTTCTGTGCCGCTGGTCGCACGAGGGCACAAACATCTCGCCCGCCGTATTCATCCCCATCTTGGAGCGCACCCAGCAGATCCGCGCTGTCGGGCGCTGGATCTTCGAGCAGGCGGTCATCCATGCCAAGCGCATACGCCGCACGAATCCGAACTTCTCCCTGAACTTCAACGTCAGTTATCATCAAGTGCTCGACCCCGACTTCCTGCCCTTCATGCGTCAGACCCTTGACCGCTACGAAATGGACGGCAAGAATCTCGTCGCGGAACTCACGGAAACGAACTACAACGAAAGTCCCGCCACTCTGCAAACCTTCATCGAAGCATGCCGCGACCTCGGCATCCGCCTTGCGCTCGACGACTTCGGCACAGGATATTCCTCCTTGGAGCTTCTCTTGAAGCACCCGTCCGACATCGTAAAGCTCGACCGCAGCTTGATGAAGGAAATGGCGTATTCCAAGAACAGCAGCGACTTCATATCGAGCATCGTCTACTCCTGCCATAAGTTCGGCAAGAAAGTCTGCGTCGAAGGCGTGGAGACGGAGCAGGAGCTTCAGACTGTCCTCGAAGCAGGCTGCGACTACATCCAAGGCTTCTACTTCCATCGGCCGATGGAGATTTCGGATTTCTTTGCTCTGCTGGAAAAGAGGGCGAAAGACCATGAGTGAACAAAAAGGCAGTCCCCTGCGCATCGTCGTCGAAGCTGATGAAAAACGCGGCCGCGGCTATCAAATTCATGTACAGGACGGCCCGATCAACCAGATCATCCAGCGCAATCCGCCCATCTTGGACATCGGCACCGCCATCAATCTGGCGCACGACATCTTCGATGAGACAAACAAGACCCGCTATGGCGGCAAGCTCCTCGCGGAAAACTGCGTCGGCTTCGACAACGAGGCCGTCCGCGTAAACAGCGCCTGGGACGTCAACGCGCGACGCTTCCTGCACGATATCGAGAAGGGGGATTTCTCAAGAATCCGGCCTGCCGCCATGGACGCCAAGGAAATCCGCGATGCAAACATCCAAGTGGAACGCAAGGGCGTCGTCGACGGCAAGGAATCCATCAATATCAAGATCACGAACACCGGCCTCTTCCTTACGATCTTCACCATCTCGCGCCAGCACGATGACGAGATGCCGACGGCAAAGGAAATGATCAAAGGGTACTGCCAGCTGCTCGCCTCACGCGGTTACGGCAAGAGCGCGACGGAGATCAAGGCAGAACTCGATGCCATGAGCGAGGATGCCGGCACGGCATGGATCGAGCGAACGATGGATCTCTACCATGTCACGGACGACGATCTCAACTACCTTGCCTATATGTATCTGCGCCAAGCTAAAGATTGACGAGCACGAAAAGAGGACGCCTGCGGTACGAATTCCGCAGGCGTCCTCTTTTCTATTCCAGCGGCCTTGCCGCTTCCCTTCTGGTGGAGACGAGGAGAATCGAACTCCTGTCCGAAAGCATTGTTTCATCGGCTTCTCCGAGCGCAGTCTGTGCTTTGCTTTAAGAATCCGAACGCCCGCAGACAGGCTTCCGTCATCCGATTCCGCAAGAGTTTCCCCTTCGAGCCTGCGAAAATCAGCTCTCGGGTATCCCGCAGTTGTCCTCTTATCCGCTCAGGCGGGAGCTAAGCGGACAGAGGCTGGCGTCAAGCCGCCAGAGCGTAGTCTTCGTTTGCTTTTATGTTTAAATAAAAGTCTCACCTTGCTGACGGGATGGTGAACCCCCGGCTCGCTGCCCATGCACCATCTACCCCCGTCGAAACCTTTACGTCCCCGTTGGCATGCACATGAAGCGCATGCTGAAAAGATTCTTATGAACCTTCCCAGCTTGGATACGTAGTATACCGCATTTTCGGAAATTTTGCAAGAAATATTTTTCCTAGGCAGTATCGTTTTCACAGGGGTTAATTGCAATAGCAAATCGGACAGTTTCCCAAAAAATTTCGAGCAGCAGAAACAATGTGGCTGAGTCGTTCTTGTTTATTATTCCCCTTTGCCCTCATTCATCTTTTTCTTAAAAAACATAATCAGACAACAAAGCGCAACAATCGGTCCCACTATCGGAATAGTAGGTGGAATCACGAATCCGATGATAAGACAAATTGCAGCTATACTGAAAGGATTCTTTAATATGGCAAAAATTATGCGCAATATTCTCCCCCCTCACGCCCTATGACAAAATCATCGGCTGCAACAGGAAATTTTATTCAACGAAACCAATCTTCCATGCTCTTCTTCGCCCGTCCCGCATTATGGCGCAGGTAATCCGACGGCGTATCGGACAAGCTGTCCTGCTTCGAACGGTTGCAGTGTCGGCAAAGGCACTGTAAGTTGTCAAGCCCGTCGCCGCCGCCACAGTTCTGCGGAAGAATATGATCAATATCCGCATCGCCTTTTCTTAACTTTTTTCCGCATCGGACACAAGTATACCAACCATAATTACTCTTGTTATTATCGAAAAAATCATCTCGATATCCCATAAAAATGCTCCTTCCTACATGCACTGCAACGAAAATAACGCATAACATGGATCGAGAGAATTATATGCCGCTCTCGTCTGTCTACAAGTATAGCACATTCACCCCCCCGTACAAGACAAACCTTCTAACAATTTTATTATTTTGCGAATTTACGAGATCTTACGCAACAGAAAAGGCGGCAATTCATTCATGCCGCCTTTTCACTATTCATATCGCAGAGAATCATGACATTTCGTCTTCAAAATCGACCTGTTCCAATTCGTCGCGCGACTTGTCGTAGCGCAGTTCCTGATTCTTCACGCTGATCTGCGTGCCCGGCGCGACAGACTTCGTGATGAACGCATTGCCGCCGATGATCGCGCCCCTGCCGATGACGGTTCTGCCGCCGAGGATCGATGCGCCTGAATAGATCGTCACATGATCCTCGATCGTCGGGTGGCGCTTCTTGTCCTTCAGGGAGCGACCGCCCTTTGTCGAGAGCGCCCCCAAGGTCACGCCCTGATAAATCTTCACGTGCTCGCCGATCTCCGTCGTCTCGCCGATGACGACGCCCGTCGCATGGTCGATGAAAAAGCTCCTGCCGATCGTCGCGCCCGGGTGAATGTCTACGCCCGTGCGACTGTGCGCGTGCTCCGACATGATACGCGGAATCACGGGCACGCCGAGCACATGAAGCTCATGCGCGAGGCGATGCACGCAGATCGCGTAAAGACCTGGATAGGAGTAGATGATCTCGGCTTCGCTCGACGCTGCGGGATCGCCCTCGAACGTTGCCTGAACATCCAGTTCGATGTAGGAGCGAATCTTCGGTATGGCGCGGAAAAAGGCGAGCGTGATCTCCTGCGCACGATCGGCAATGACCTCTTCCGACTGTATAGACGCACATTTGCACGGCAGGGCGATGGCAATCTGCTTGTTCAGCAGATAAGCCACATCTTCCATGACCATCGTCATATTGTTCTCGACGCTGTAGACACGGTAGTGCTCGTCCTTGAAGTAGCCGGGAAAGACGATGCGCACGAGCTTGTCGAGGATGTCGATGACCGACTTCTTGTCGGGACGACAGAACACGTCCATCTTGTCGATGATGCGATCCGTCTTGTAGTCGGCGAGGATGTCGCCGATGACGCCGTGCAAATTTTCCGCTATGATGTCCGCCATTTCTTCACTTCTCTTTCTTTCAGAAAATACGGCGCATTGCCGCTGCTTCTCTCTTCCCTACGAACAAAGTCTTCCTTTACCTGCCGAGCACGTAGGGCAGGAAGTACAAGATCTGCTTTTTCCACCATTCCCAGCCATAGTCGACGTCCGTCCCCCAGAAGTCAACCCATGCGTTTATGCCCCTCTCATGCAGCACGGAGCGCAGGAGATCCGTCGTGCGGCGCGGCTCGTCAAGCCCCTCGCCCTGCCCCGTGCAGAAGACCATCTTCCTCGCGTTGTAAATCTCAATGTAGGGATGCTCGTTCGCCATATTGGGCAGGAAGTCGAGCGGCGAATTGTCGTAAAGCTGTGCATTGAGCCAGCCGCCGAAAAACGTCTTGGCGTCGTAAGAACCGGCAAGCGAGATGAGTCCCGCAAAGAGATCGGGGCGGCGCAGGAAGAGGATCGCCGCATGAGCGCCGCCGAAGCCGCAGCCGACGGAGACGGGAAGACGCGTCCAATCGCTCAGAGCACGCACAAAAGGCACGACTTCTTCGGCAACATATTCGTAGTAAGCCTCCTGCCGATTGGCACGCCACTCACGATCATCCGTGCTGAACCAGCTCTCGGAGTCAATCGTATCGACCGTCACGAGCCGAATCATGCGCCCGTCGAGCCAGCGTGCGAGCGTTTCTGTCACGCCCGCCGCTTCATAGGCGTCGGAAAGCATCTCCTGCGGCGGGAAAGCGAGCACAGGCGTGCCGCCCGCCCCATACGTTCGAACGGTCATCTCCTTCTGCAGCCGTTCGCTGTACCAGCGATCCACTCTCGTTTCCATATACATCCCCTCCCCATCGTTCCCTCATCATAACTATACTATACAACGCCTGTCGTGACAAGAAGAAACGGCTGCCGCAAAAATTTGCGACAGCCGTTTCTGTTGTTCTTTCACCTACAACGCAACACGCACGAGCAAGAGTCCCGCCCATGCCGCCGCCACGCCGAAGGCGACGTTCGCCAGTACATTCCAGAACGCTGAAAGCGCATTCGCGCCCTGCAGCAAGGTCAGCGTCTCCATGCTGAAGGACGAGAACGTCGTGAAGCCGCCGAGGAAACCGACGGCGAGCAGAAAGCGCAGGTTCTCAGGCAAAAGCGCGCCGCGCGGCAAAAGCGGCAAAACGCCGATAAGAAGTCCCATAAGGAAACTGCCTGACACGTTGACAAAGAGCGTGCCGTAAGGAAATGTCGACCCGAAGCGCACGGCGAAAAACGAGGTCGCCAAATAGCGGCAGACAGCGCCGAGGCCGCCGCCCAAAAAGACGAAGATATACTGCGCCATCGCTTACGCTCCATGCACCTCGCGGACATCTGCGAGATCTTCGAGCGTCTTCTGCTTGCTTTCCTTGCCGCAGGCGATGACGACGATCGAGATCAGCACGAATACGGACGCGAACAGAACGAAGATTGTCTCAATGCCGACGGAGCCGGCGAGCAGCACGCCGACGAGCATCGGCGCAATCATGCCGCCGATGCGTCCGAAACCCGCCGCCCAGCCGCTGCCGAGCGCACGCA
>CAJPRR010000043.1 GCA_905373085.1 uncultured Selenomonas sp. | reverse complement strand
CTCTTTTGCCGCGAAGATGAGCAGCGCTCGCCGCGCGCCGAAGCGCCCGTGACGCTCGCGCTGCTCGACTGGGACAGCAAGCCTGCCGAAGCCTTCGCCTTCGGCCAGAAGATCGCGCGGGAGCTTGCCGCAGACGGCTCGCTCCTCGGGCTGTCACTTGCCGCGGAGACGGATGAGAAGGCAAGAGAGAAGGCTGCACGCTATGACGAAGCATTCCGCCCGGCAAAGGAGGGCACAGCGATCCTCAACCTGCTGCAGAATCTTTCACCCGCACTCCAAAGAGAAGCCGCCGCCCTCCTCGGCGCCCTCTGTGCCGCCGCCGAAAGCCGCTGCCTCGTCCTCCTCGACGATCCCGCGACGGAAAGCGTCGCGCACCTCGCCGAAACCCACGCGCCCACGCTCAAGCCTTACCTCCTGCACGTCCAGTCCGACTATCTCGCGCTCGCCTTGCCTGCAAGCTGCGGCATCGTGGCCTCGCTCGGCATGCGTCTCATCGACGCCGCGCTCCACATGGAAAACGATATGAAGACCTTCGCTGAAACCGCCGTCGCCGTAGCCGCGGACGGTCCCGGGAAAGGACGGCAAAACTGAAAACAAAAAGAGCTGCTGCACATAAAGCCTGTGCGGCAGCTCTTTTTTGTTGAAGCCATCTAAAACAAATGAAGATGGCGCAGAAGAACCGTGATGAAGCAGAGGACGGCGAGGAAGAACATGAAGTACTCGATGCACTTCACGGGATATGCGTAATGCAGCGGAATCTCCACGACCTTCGGGACGTTCTCCGCAAGAAGCGAGATGGCGACGGAAGTGTAGAGGATCGTGTTCGCCATGCGCGTCGTCTTGTATATCGACAGCGCCATGAGGATGAGGCAGACGGCAAAGGCGATGAGAAAGTACGCAATCTTGTCGCCATGATGACGCATGACACCACCTCCTCAAAAATGTGGGACATCTCAAGCATTCGCTTCGATCTTCTCGATGATGAGACGCTGCACCCAGTCCGGCGGCATGCGGCGTCCTGCATTCCAATCCTGCACCGTGCGATAGGGAGCACCGAGAAGATCGGCAAGCTTTTTCATATTAAGTCCCGCCTTCTTGCGGGCATACTTGCGGAAGCGCTGATAAATTCAGCCGCCCATCTTCACACATCTGCGTTGTCCTCTCTTTGTCGACAAATCCTCGACGTAGCACCGCTACGCCTGCGGTTTGTCTCCTCGATAGAACCAGCGCATCTATGCAAATCTGGGCAACTTCATTTTATCAGCGCTTTCTTGATCGGATTATTCTCGCGCTCGATGATTTCAGCGTATACATCCGTATCAACGGCTATGAGATTGACAAAGCCATGCTGTGGAGCGACAACTTTCTCCAACGCTGTCGCCGCAGGAAATTCCTGTGCATTGCTTTCCGCTGTCCAAGTTGCAAGTCCCAAGAAATCAGCCGCCATCTCGATTGCTTCCGCAACCGTATCTCCCTGCGTAGCCCCCTCCCAGTCGGGAAACGTAACGACGTATCCCCCTTCTGCTGCAGGCGCGAAAACTGCAGGATATACATACTTTGCCATCAAAAACACCTCCTCTTCATTTCAATCCGGCTTGCTTCATGATAGCTTCAAGAGTGCCCGTTTTTATTTCCTGTCCATCATGACGCGGGACTTGAAAAATCTTTCCTGTCTTAAGATTGATCCAATTGTCATGGCGTCCACCGTGTGTCTCAAATCGACAGCCCATCTTCTTCAGCAGACGCTTCAACTCCGAATTTTTCATACTGTTTCCTTGCTCAAATCAATAAATTCATGACTTAAATATATACCATGCACCTCCATTTGTAAATGCAAAAATATGAGGGGCACACAGCGAGGATTTCGACAGGATACCTTCCGAATTCGTCTTCGCATACAGCTGAATCAATAGAGAATCGTCTATTTTGTATGAAATATATAAAATAAATTTGTCGATTTTGCATAGATTTACTAAAATGAATTTGTCTATCGTGAATATTATGCGCCGTCCTTATATGAAAAAACTAATCGCTCTCTTCCCTTTGAGCTTGGCCTCTTGGATTTTCACAGGAAAACCATCGGAATTATCGAAAAAAGCCGTAATTTTCCATTGACAAAAGCGAAAAATGTGCGATACTTAGATTATAGGAAGTTTATCTCCCTATAGTTTTCATCTATGACAACCACCATTGAGAAAGAGGTGCACACTAAATGGAAAAGCAGCAGCTGGCAGAAGAAATGACGAAGATCGTCGGCGCGGAGAATGTTCAGTCGAAAGAAGAGGAACTTTACTCCTACGCCTATGATGCTACGCCCGGCCACATCTACATGCCAGATGTCGTCGTCAGCCCCGGCACGACGGAGGAAGTTTCGAAGGTCTTGAAGTTCGCGAACGAGCACAAGATCCCCGTCTACACGCGCGGCTCGGGCACGAACCTCTCGGCGGGCACGGCGCCTTTGAAGGGCGGCATCGTTCTCTCGATGCTCCGCTTCAACAAGATCATCGACGTCGATCTCGAAAACCTCATCGCCGAGGTCGAGGCGGGCGTCATCGTGCAGGACATCAACGACCATATCGCACAGTTCGGCCTCATCTACCCGCCCGATCCGGGCACGGTCAAGACGGCGAGTCTCGGCGGCACGATCGCGGAGAACTCGGGCGGCCTGCGTGGATTGAAATACGGCATCACGAAAAACTATGTGCAGGGTCTCGAAGTCGTCCTCGCGAACGGCGATGTGCTGCATACGGGCGGCAAGAATGTCAAGGACGTCTCGGGCTACGACATGACGAAGCTCTTCACGGGTTCGGAAGGCACGCTCGGCGTCGTCACGAAGGCTCTCTTGAAGCTCGTTCCTGCGCCGGAGAAGACGAAGAGCATGGTCGCGATCTTCGATACGATCGAGGATGCGGGACGCGCCGTCTCGGGCATCATCGCCGCGAAGATCATCCCTGCGACGCTCGAAATCCTTGACAACGCGACGATCCGCACGGTCGAGGACTTCATGCACGTCGGCCTGCCGACGGACGCTGACGCAATCCTCCTCATCGAGGTTGACGGTCATCCCGTCGTCGTCGAGGACGAGGCGGACAAGGTCATGAAGGTTCTGGAAGAAAATAACGCACGCGAAGTCACGCTCGCCCGTGACGCGAAGCACAAGGAACAGCTCTGGACGGCTCGCCGCATGGCGCTTCCGTGCCTTGCGAAGCTGCGTCCGACGACGTTCGTCGAGGATGCTACCGTGCCGCGGAGCAAGATTCCGGCATTCCTCGCCATCGTCAAGAAGGCGGCGAAGGATCACAACGTCACGATCGGCACGTTCGGTCATGCAGGCGACGGCAACATGCACCCGACGATCGTCTGCGACCTGCGCGACGAGGAGGAGACGAAGCGCGTCCACGAGGCGATGGACGACATCTTCCGCGGTGCGGTCGAGCTGGGCGGCACTCTCTCGGGCGAGCATGGCATCGGTCTCGGCAAGCTGCCCTGGATGGAGCTGCAGCACGGCAAGGAAGGCATGGAGGCCATGCGCCAGATCAAGCGCGCACTCGACCCGAACCTCATTCTGAACCCGGGCAAATTGATTGGAGAGTGCTGACCTATGGCTGAAGAAACGAAAAAGTTTACGGCGGCAGACCTGAACAAGCAGGACACATCGCTCCTCGCGGACATCGAGGACGCATTGGCGAACTGCATGAAATGCGGCAACTGCCAAGCCGTCTGTCCGATCTACCGCGAGACGAAAAAAGAGCAGATGGTCGCACGCGGCAAGATCTCTCTGATGCAGGGCTATCTTTCGGGCAAGGTACCCATCTCGGCGGAGTTTGACCACATCATGGCGATGTGCCTGAACTGCAAGAGCTGCGCGGCGAACTGTCCGTGCGGCGTCGCAGCCGACGAGCTGATCCTGCGCGGCAGGAACGCCGCTGTCAAGGCGCGCGGTCTGCACCCGATCAAGAAGAACGTCTTCCGTCTCCTGCAGAACCGTCCGCTCTTCGATGCGGCGCTGAAGCTCGGCGGCATGTTCGGCTGGATGTCCTTCAAGGAAGTGCCGGGCAAGAACGCCGTGAAGTCGCGTCTGCCCATGCCGGGCATGGATCCGAACCGCGCGACGCCGCCTCTGGCTTCGCGCCCTCTGCGCAGCCAATACCCCGAGGTCATCAAGGTAGAGAACCCGAAGTTCCGCGTCGCCTTCTTCACAGGCTGCACGATCAACTACATGTACACGGACATGGGCGACGCCGTCATCGACGTTCTCAAGGCAAACGACATCGAGGTCGTGCTGCCGCCCAAGCAGCACTGCTGCGGCACGCCGATCCATGTATCGGGCGCTTTCGACCTCGCGAACCAGCTCGCACGCAACACGATCCGCGTTTTCGAAGCTCTCGACGTCGACTACATCGTCGGCGCCTGCGGTTCTTGCGTCGAAGCCTTGAAGCACTATCCCGAATGGCTCAAGGACGATCCCGAATGGCGTCCTCGTGCCGAAAAGATGGCCGCGAAGGTACGAGAGATCAGCGAACTGCTCATTGAGAAAGGCTTCCGCACGGACAACCTCTCGCCCGTCAACAAGAAGGTCACGATGCACGATCCATGCCACATGGTTCGCGGCCTCGGCATCACGGAGCAGCCGCGCGAAGTCTTGAAGGCGATTCCAGGATTGGAGTTCGTTGAGATGAAAGAGCATGACCGCTGCTGCGGCTCCGGCGGCTCCTTCTGCATGGCGCACTATGAGATGAGCCGTGAGATCAACGACCGCAAGTGCAGCAACATCAAGGCGACGGGCGCAGACCTCGTGGCGACGAGCTGCCCGAGCTGCCGCATGCACATCACGGACGGCGTCGTACAGAACAACATGCCGCAGGTCGTCTACCACCCGATTCAGATTCTCGCCGAATCGTATCGCGGCGCAAAAAAGCGCACGGAAATAGCATAAGCATAAGAAAAATCCCCCCAAGAGGCGACTTGGGGGGATTTTCGTGTACATGCTGTGAAAGTTGTTCTTTCATTCCTGCCACATTCAGTATAGCATATTCATTGTATGTGTGCAAGCGATTCGAGGTGGCTGAATTTCTCAACCTCGATAAGTTCAACGAGGAAAAAACGCATCGCCCTATCCAATCACTTCAATCTTCGGCTCTTTTCCTTCTTCCAGACATTCCTTCGTGATCGTCACGCGGCGCTTTTCGTCGGACTTGGGGATCTCGAACATCACGTCGAGCATCGTGTCCTCGATGATGCCCTTGAGGCTTCTCGCGCCCGTCTTGCGCTCGATCGCCTTCTTGGCGACGGCGCGAAGCGCCTCTTCTTCAAAGAGCAGCTCGACATTGTCCATCGCAAGCAGCTTTTCGTACTGCTTGACGGGCGCGTCCTTCGGCTCGGTCAGAATGCGCAGGAGGTCGTCCTCGGAGAGCGTTTCAAGCGTGCAAATGACGGGCAGACGGCCAATGATCTCGGGAATGATGCCGTACTGCATGAGGTCTTCGGGGCGCACCTTGTGAATCAGCTCGTCGAAGCGCTTCGCCGCATCCTTCTCCTTGCCCTCTACTTCCGCACCGAAGCCGATGCCCGCCGCATCCTTCTTAATGCGCTTGGCTATGATGTCCTCAATGCCGACGAAGGCGCCGCCGACGATGAAGAGGATATTCTTCGTATCGACCTTGATCGTCGGCGCTTCGGGGTGCTTCCTCTGGCCGCGCGCCGTGAACTCGACGACAGAACCTTCGAGCATCTTGAGCAGCGCCTGCTGCACGCCCTCGTGCCCGGGATCGGCGGTGATCGAGTTGTTCGCTCCCGACTTTCGCGCGATCTTGTCGAACTCGTCGAGGTAGATGATGCCGTGCTCCGCCTTCTCGATGTCCTTTTCCGCCGCATAGTAGAGGTTGCGAACGGCGACCTCGACATCCGCGCCGACGAAGCCCGCTTCCGTGAGGCTCGACGCGTCCGTCACGGCAAACGGGATGTCGAGGAGGCGCGACAGGTGCGACAAGAGCGCCGTCTTGCCGCAGCCCGAGGGGCCGAGCATGATGACGTTCGACTTCTCGATGTCCGTGCCGTCCTCGTTCATGTAGCCGTACTTCATGCGTTTGTAATGATTGTAGACGGCGACGGAGAGGATCTTCTTCGCGCGATCCTGATTGATGATGTACTCGTCGAGGTACGCCTTGATGATATGCGGCTTGTTCTTCTTCAAGATCTCGTCGAGCTGGCCGGCAAAGTCGAGCTTCTCCTTCTCGACGCTCGCCGCCTCGTGCTCCTCGATGAAATTGTATATGTCCTTGACGCAGTCCTTGCAGATGGCAAATCCCGTGTTCGGATCAAAGATCGGCATATCGTACTGATCGTGCACCGTGACCTTGCGCTTGCAGAAACTGCAGGTATGCTTGATCGGTTCTTGTCCAGGCATTATGATTCTCCCTTCGTTCGCGTAAAAGGAAGCGCGGACAGATTCAGCGCTTCCTAAAAAGTGTCTTCCTCATTATCAACGATATGAAGATTTTTTTCAAGGGGAAATTCTCTGGCGCAGCACTTACCAAGCGTCCGCAAGCAGGAAATCGCGGATATTGCAGTGCTTGATGCCGTCCCGGCTCCTATCGAATTCATCGAGCGAGAGGACATATTTCGGGTAGTTGTCGCGCACATCATCGTAAGGAGCGAATTCCCTCGCCATCGTTTCCTCTGAAGCGAGAAGATAAGCGACTTGGATGTAGATCTTTGCCCCATCTTTCTTGGCGATGAAGTCGATCTCTTTTTCGCCGACCTTGCCGACGGTCACCGTATAATCACGGCGCAGAAGCTCAAGGCAGACGATATTTTCCAAGACCTGCTCAATATCGCGCATATTGTTTCCATAAGCGGCTTCGCGCAGACCGTGATCGATGATGTAGTATTTCTCATGGACGGAGAGAATCCTTTTGCCGATGACGTCCTCGCGGCAGATCTTGCGGAAGAGATAAGCATCAGAACAGGCGCGCAAATGGTTCAATATGGTATCTATAGAAACATTGCGGCGCTCGCTCTTGAAATAGTTGGAAATGCTTCTGGCACTGAATGTATGAGCGATGTTGGCTGTGACATAGGCGATGAGCCTTTCGAGCAAGTCAACGTCGCGGACGTTATTGCGCTTTACAATATCCTTGAGGACGACGGAGTTTTGCAGATCGTGCAGATATTGCAGGGAAGAATTTGGATCATCGGGAAAGTTTTTGAGGAATGGCATGCCGCCGAATTCGATATAAGAACGAAATCCACGTGCGATGTCCCGAGGCGTCTTCCTGCTTGCCAAATATTCGCTGAAAGAGAAAGGGTAGATGACGAACTCCACATAGCGTCCGCCTAGATAAGTCGCAAGTTCTCCCGAAAGGAGTTTCGCATTGGAGCCTGTAATATAAATGTCGCAGGAGAAATCGACCTGGCAGGAATTGATGCAGCGCTCCCAATCGCGGACTTCCTGAATCTCATCGAAAAAGAGATACGCCTTCCCCGAAATCTTCGAGAGCCTTGCAGCGATTTCCTCATAAAGCGCAGAGGCCGTTCTATAGTTCACATTTGCCATGGACTCGAAGTTGAAGGAAATGATCTGCTCTCTCTTTGCACCTCGCGCGAGCAGTTCCTCCTGAATGAGCTGCAGCATGACGGATTTTCCCGAGCGACGAAAGCCTGTGAGAACCTTGATGATCTCTTTGTCGATAAAGGGACGTATCCTTCGCATATAGCTCTCGCGCTGAATCATGGCATCACCTCATATTCATCCTTATATTTTCTGTATAGTATCATCATAATACTTCTATAGTCGACAATCAATAGGATTCTGCAAATTCTGTCTGGTATAATCGACAAAATTTTATAATATTGATATTTTGTTCGCCATAATAGACAAAATTAAAAGCGACGCCTTTTCAAACTCAGCTGCCTGACGAGAGTCAGCTGCAGGCGGGAGACGTCGCTTCTTATCTTCATATTATGTTCATAGGAACAACATCAAGCGAAATGCATCAAGGCAAGGCTTCTCAGTGCCAGACCTCTTCGGCGATCTCGCGGATCAGGCGCAGTTTCTTCCACTGATCGTCCTCCGTCAGGATATTGCCCTCTTCCGTTGAAGAGAAGCCGCACTGCGGGCTGAGGCAGAGCTGGTCGAGCGGCACGAACTTCGCCGCCTCTTCGATGCGCTTTTTGACTTCCGCCTTGTCCTCAAGATCCGCCGTCTTGGATGTCACGAGGCCGAGCACGACGCGCTGATCCTTGATGTGCTTCAAGGGTTCGAAGCCGCCGGCACGGTCGGAATCGTATTCGAGGAAGAAGCCGTCGACATGGCAGCCGCCGAAGAGGATTTCGGCGACAGGCTCGTAGCCGCCCGAGGAGAACCATGTCGAGCGGAAGTTGCCGCGGCAGATGTGCATCGTAATCGTCATGTCCGCGGGCTTCGCTTCCAGCACGCGATTGATCATCGTCACATAGGCACGCTCGATCTTGTCGAGATCAAAGCCGCGCGCCTCGTATGCCTTGCGCTTCTCGGGATCGCAGAACTCGCCCCACGACGTGTCGTCGAGCTGGAGATAGCGGCAGCCTGCCTCGTAGAAGGCACGAACAGCCTTCTGATAAGCGAGCGCGATGTCCTCAAAGAGATCCGCTTCGTCCTCATAGCGCTCGATCGGCGCATAGTCCGTCGCACGCACGCAGCAGATGAGATGCAACATGCTCGGTGAAGGGATCGTCATTTTCGCGAGCGTATCGCCTGCAAGAGACTGCAGATAGCGGAAGTGCTCAAGGAACGGATGATCGCCGAAGTCTGCCTTGTCCACGATCTTTACCGTCGCCGCCTTCGGCTGTGCGCCCTTGAATGCCACTGACCAATGCTCTGCTCCGACTTCTTCGATGCCCTCCAAGGCGGCGAGAAAGTCGAGATGCCAATAGCGACGGCGGAATTCGCCGTCCGTCACCGCCTTGAGTCCGACTTCCTTCTCCTTCGCCACGAGATCGCGGATCGCCGCATCCTCAGCTTTTTTCAGCTCCTCTGCCGAGATCTTGCCGGAGGCGAACGCCTCACGCTTTTTCTTCAGTGCTTCGGGACGCAGGAAGCTGCCCACAATGTCGTAACGGAACGGCAGCCGATTTTTTGCATTTGCCATAAGAAATCCTCCTCCTAATCCTCCAGTGATGTTTTCATCATAATATCTTTATTATAGAAAATCAATGGGAACTATATTTTTAGAAACCATTTTGCAAGGCGGTTGAAGATCCAGAGGCCTTGCCGATGAACGTCATGCGTCCATCGAAAAATTAGGAGGAAGCAGTCAACTAGATCAGGCAGCGTGTTTTTCCTTCAAGAGCCCGATGAGCAGGTAGAAAAACTGACTGATCCATGGCGTAAGGCCGAGGAGGATCATGAGACCGGCTCCGAGACCGAGAGAATCCTTCCCTGAGGGCGTGTAATCAGACCAGTTCTCCGATATATCATTTATGAATGCACAGCAAACAAGAAAATAACCAACGGAAGAAAGCGGGGCGATCAAAGCCCAGAACCTGTTGTAACCAAGGACGTGCAAGCGGCGCATGGCGAGAACTGTCCGCGCGATATAGAGCGAAAGAATCAGGATGACCATGACCTGGCGAACCATCGTGTCCGCTGAAAATCCTGCCGGCATCATGTAAAAAGCAACAATCAAAATGGCTCCTCCACAGAAAATGAAAACTTCCAGTGCTAAAAGCACGCCCCATGCCAAGAGATAATCCCGGCGCGTCAAGCCCCCAAAAAAGGATCGAAAAAAGTGCCGGACACGTTTCATAAGAAGACTCCCCCGCTTTTTTCACCGCCTCACTGCTTTTCCGCTTCCTCTGCCGCACGGCGTCCGATGACGCTGTGGGCGCGGCTGTAACCGAAGTAGACGCAAAGACCGAAGAGAATCCAGAAGCCGAAGCGGTGCCAAGTGGCGAGCGGCAGATTCGCCATGAGGTAGCCACACGAGAGGACAGCCAGCGGCGCGATGAGCCAGACGGCGGGGCATTTGAAATTGCGCTTGAGGTCAGGCTCCGTCTTTCGTAGTACCATGACACCGACGGAAGCGATGAGGAAGGCGGAGAGCGTGCCGATG
Organism: uncultured Selenomonas sp.; assembly: GCA_905373085.1. Lineage (GTDB taxonomy): Bacteria > Bacillota > Negativicutes > Selenomonadales > Selenomonadaceae > Selenomonas. Next base: position 5,102 of record CAJPRR010000043.1, on the reverse strand, counting down.
TTCGCCATCTCAGCAATCATGCCGATGGGGAAGACGCCCGCGATGACAGAGACAAAGATCGCGCCGAGGATCGTCACGCGGTACGGCGTGTGAAAGCGACGGTGGATCTTGCAGACGTTCGCAGGCACCATGCCGTCGCGGCTCATCGCGAAGAAGATGCGCGACTGGCCATAGAGGAGCACGAGCAGCACCGTCGTGATGCCGCAGATCGCGCCGACGGCGACGATGGCGGAGCCGACGTTGTAGCCGATGTGACGCAGCGCGAAGGCGACAGGCTCCGCCGTGTCGAGCATCGAATACGGCACGACACCCGTGAGGACGGCGGCGACGACGGCGTAGAGCAGCGTGCATATAAAGAGCGAGCCGATGATGCCGACGGGCAGATCCCTTGCGGCGTTGCGGCACTCTTCCGCCGTCGTCGCGACGGCGTCGAAGCCGATGTAGGCGAAGAAGACGATGGCCGCGCCCGAAACGACGCCGCTGTAGCCGAAGGGCAAAAAAGGCTCCCAATTCGTCACGTCGACGTGCGGCGCAGCGAGCACGAGGAAGAGGAAGATCGCAGCGAGCTTGACGAAGACGAGGATGCGGTTGAGCTTGACGCTCTCCTTCGTGCCGCGCACGAGGAGGAACGACAAAAAGAGCGTGATGAGGACGGCGGGCAGGTTGAAGACGCCGCCTTCTTCGGGCGCGGCGACAAGCTCATGCGGCAGCACGAATCCCGCCGAGGCGAAGAGTCCAACGACGTAGCCCGACCAGCCGACGGCGACGGCGCTCGACGTCACCGTGTATTCGAGGATGAGATTCCAGCCAACGATAAAGGCGATGAACTCGCCCAGGGACGCATAGGCGTAGGTGTAGGCGCTGCCCGAGGCGGGCACGATGGAGGCGAACTCCGCGTAGGCAAGACCCGCAAGCGCACACGTGAGTCCCGAGAGGATGAAAGACAGCGGCACGGCAGGCCCTGCGTACTTGGCGGCAGCGACGCCCGTGAGCACGAAGATGCCCGTGCCGATGACGGCGCCGATGCCGAGCATCAAGAGGTCGACAGCGGCGAGGTTCTTGAGCATGCCCGAGGCCGCAGCTGCCGCCTGCAGCTCGTCGATGCTTTTCCTGCGAAAAAGGTTCATGATCGTTTTCTTCCCTTGCAAAGAATTTGAACGCTGAAAAATTTGTCCGCAGCGCCCAGAAGCAGTACGAAAGATATTATACAGCGAAAAGCGTCCGCTGTCACGAAAACCGCGCAACAAAAACTCCCCAAGCGATCCGCCTGAGGAGCTGTATATCGGCTATGGCGTCGGTTGCGATGGATTTCAGCGATAGGTGACCTTGTTCTTGCCCTGCGTCCGCTTCGATTCGTAGAGAGCGGCATCGGCGCGTTGGAAGACGGTCTCCGGCGTATCATGCGCACGCGAGAGCGTCACGCCGATGCTCAAGCCCACGGGCCGGTGATCGGGCATCAAGAGGGAGAGGGAAGATGCGCCGCGATGTATGCGCTCGACCACGCGCCCGGCCGCTTCGCGGTCGGCATGCGTCAGGATGACGAAGAACTCGTCGCCGCCCCAGCGCGAAACGATGTCCACGCTGCGCACCGACGAGCGCAGGATGTCGGCGAGCGCCACGAGCGCCTCGTCGCCCATGGCATGTCCGAAGGTGTCGTTGATGCCCTTGAAGTCGTCCATGTCGAGCATCATGACCGCGAACGGAATGTCCGAGGCGAGCGCGTCGTGCAAAATGTCCTTGAAGGAGCGCTCCATGGCGCGGCGATTCATCAGACCCGTGAGCGCGTCGCGCTCGGCGAGGACGACGAGCTTGCTGTGCGCCGACTCCCACTCCTTCGTCATCGCGTCGACGAAATGCACGAGATGGGCAATGATCGAAGTCTGCTCGCCGAACTGCGGCGACACGGGCTTGTAGATCGGCGCCTCCTTCGGCTCGCCCTCGCGAAAGCCTACGCTGACCATCATGAGGTTCGTCTTCATGAACTTTCCCTTGCTGCGGAAAAATTCCGCAAAGGAATAGAACCCCTGCGTGGGCACGGCATGCGAGATGGCGGCGTATTCGTAAAGGTTGTTCTGCTGCAGCATGACGTAATGCCCCATGCAGTTGACGATGAAGACGGCTTCGGGTGAAAAATCGCAAAGCTCTGCATGCGCCCTCTGCGCCTCGCTGATGATGGCGATGGGATCGCCCGACGCGATGCGCAGACGCTCGCCCTCCGCAAGATCTGCGCTGACATAGACGCAACCGTCAGCATGAATCTCCATGAGACGACGCGCGAGCGTCGTGCCGTTGCGCCTCAGGCACATGGGGAAAGTCTCGACGCTCGCAAGCGAGTCCCAGCCATAGCGTATGCCGAGGTAATGGGAGAAGAATTCGCCTGCAGGCTTTTCATCGAGTTCGACGATCGTGCGCTCGTCCGCCATGCGCGTGATCTGCGCCTCGGGGCCAAAGGGCTTCCAGCCAAACGAGGGCAGAGCCTTGACATGAAGCTCCTCGCCGGCGAAGACGAGAGCGAGGAAGCCGCGCGACATTCGGTGGCCTGCGACATCAATAATGATGCGCCTGCCGTCCGTCTGCTCGGAAAGAAGCCCGCCGAAGAACACGATCTCCTCATCCGCCTCCGAGAGGGCGTCCAGAAGCTCCGTGATGCCCGGCACCTGCGCCGCGAGGAAGAGTCCGACGGCCTTCGCCGCCTTTTCCTGCGAGATCGTCTGCATGAGTCCGCGAGCCGCAGACAGTACGTCGGAAGCTCCATCAAACGCCAAAGGGATGACGCGCGAGGAAGAGAAAAATGTGAAGGTGACGGAAGCGCTCGCCGCATCGGAGAGATCGTCTTCGCCGCTCCACATCTTGCCGTTGGCAAAGCCGCATTCCGCAGCGAATCCCACAACCTTCGCCTGCGGGAAGATCCTTCTTGTCGCGCGCTCGAAATCCGCCATCGTATGAACGGAAAGCTCCGAGGCGAAAAGCGTCACGAGAAGATCGGAAATGTGCGCCATGGAAGCGGCGACGCCCTTGGCCTCCTGCAAGCAGAGAGCAAGATCCTCTTCCTTATAGAGCAGGGAGGAAAATTGCTTCAAGGCCGATCATTCCTTTCTTTTCAATAGAAGTCAAAGAGAGCTTCGTTCCAAAAATCACGGATGCTGTATATATTCGACAAATCCGCAGCATAAATTCACATGTGTATCATATAATCCCATAGACCTAATGTCAAGCATTTGCGGGATAAACTGTGCAATTTTTTTGTGCAAATGAAGCAAATTCCGTGTATAATAGAAGAAATCAAAGAATCAAGGCAAAACAACCTTGCGAAAAGGAGTCGGAAGTGTGAGATTTGTCCGCTATGCGATCTTGTTCTGCGCACTCGTCGCTCTCTTCACGGGCGCAATGCTCTATTACGGCAGCACGCACCGCGATGAAGCGCAGTCGGCGCTGGCCCTCTTGGAGGAGGAGACGCTCTCGCCTGAAGAAGCCGCGCAGGAGGCGGCGCGGCGCGAAGCGCGTGAGGCAGAGCGTCTTGCAGAAGAGGCCAAAAGAAAAGAACGCGAGGCGCGTATCGAAAAGCTCAAGGAGGGCATGGAGCGCATCGACTCAGGCTCCTATACATGGTACAGCTACCCCGAGGAAAAGAAGCTTTCAGGCGGCCTCTACGTCCAGCCGCTCTTAGGACACAGCAGGATTTCGACATTTCGCTGCAACATCCTTTACTACTATTCGATGCACGAAAGCAGCATGCGCGGCTGGATCTTCGGCGACCGCTTCGCCATCGAGACGGACGGCGAGCGACGCACATGGGAAATCGAGGAAAAGAAGCGGCGCGACCATCTCGACAAGGATGTCGAATTTCTGACGGAACGCTCTCAAATCGCCTTGGGAGAGGACGGCGCAGAAGTCCTGCGCCGCGCGGCGAACGCCCGCACGGCACGCTTCATCTACTGGTCAACGGCGGAGGGAAAGTCTGTCAGCCACACGCTGACGAACGAGGAGAAGCGCCGCCTGGGGAACATGATCGCCCTTTATGATTTGTGGCAAGAACCTTGATTTTTATGGTATACTATAAAATGGATAATAGTATATGAGTATCTGGGGAAACGTCATCCATCAGAACTTCCCTTGGGAGGGGTGCAGCATGAAGGACATCAAGAAGATCCTGACGATCGCAGGCTCGGATCCGAGCGGCGGCGCGGGCATACAGGCGGACATCAAGACCATTACGGCGCACAAGATGTACGCGATGAACATCTCGACGGCTCTCACGGTGCAGAATACAATAGGGATTCGCGATACCTTTGCCATACCGCCGGACTTCATCGCGGCGCAGCTCGACGCCATCTATGACGACATCCGCCCCGACGCCGTCAAGATCGGCATGGTGACGAACGATGTGATCGCACGCACGATCGCCGAGAAGCTGCGGGAAAAGAACGTGCAGAACATCGTGCTCGACCCCGTCATCGCCTCGACAAGCGGCTGCGATCTCATCACGAGCGACACGCTCTTCGCCATGGTCGACGAGCTTCTGCCGCTCGTCGACATCGTCACGCCGAATCTGCCCGAGGCGGCGGCCATCACGGGCGTCGCCATCACCGACGAGGATTCCATGCTCAAGGCCGCCGAAGTCCTGACCGAGAGGTTTCCGTGCGCCGTGCTCATCAAGGGCGGCCATCTCGTGGAAAGCGCCGACGACCTGCTCTACGCGGACGGCAAGGCGCGCTGGTACAAGCAGAAGCGCATCGACAACCGAAACACGCACGGCACGGGCTGTGCGCTCTCGACGGCCATCGCCTGCGGCCTCGCAGCAGGAAAGCCGCTGACCATCGCCGTCGAGGACGCCAAGGCGTACGTCACGGGCGCCATCCGCGCGGGACTCGACATCGGCAAGGGACGCGGCCCTCTGCTTCACATGTGGGAGTATATGTAAGGAAGCGCTGCATCCATTGCGCTTCCGAAAGGAGACATTTATGGCAGAGCCAAGGGTCGGGCACATCCATTTTCTCAATATCCTGCCGCTCACTTGGAGCCTCGCGCACGGCGGCAACCGCGGGCTGCATCTCGTGCCGGGCGTGCCGGCGGAGCTGAACCGCGAACTTCTGGCGGGCAGG
>CAJPRR010000042.1 GCA_905373085.1 uncultured Selenomonas sp. | reverse complement strand
GCCGTCGCGCTCCAAGGAAAACATCCCCGCCGACGCGCTCTCTAAGACAGACTTCAAGACCTCCTCGCGCAGGAGATTCACCTCGTCCATGTAAATGAGCGTATGCGCCGCGCGATGCAGGAGACCATGGCGCAGACGACGCTCGCCGTCCCGCAGCGCCGCATCCACATCGAGACTGCCGAAAACCATGTCGTCCGTCGCGCCGAGCGGCAGTTCGACGAGACTCCCCGTCGGCGTGAACGGCGCTGCCGCACGCACAAGGACGGACTTCGCCGTGCCGCGTTTGCCTGAAATGAGCAAGCCGCCCGTGCGCGGATTCACGAGCGCGAGAAGAAGCGCCTTCTTTGCCTGCCCCTGACCGACGACAGCGGTAAATGGATAGCGCGGATATTCCATGCCCATCCCCTCAAGCCAGTACATCATCCACGGCAGACCAGTCGACCTCGCCCTCCTCGAAGGGGCGGCGGCGCAGACGATGCGCGAGCACGAGGCGGCTGACGGCCTTCATATCTTCCTTTGCGACCTCCGTGCGCCCCGAGAAGGCGGCATTCGCCATCGCCGCCTTGATGAGCGTGATGTCGGCGCGATGCCCGTCAACGCCGAGCGCGAGCGAGATGTGCGCCGCCTTTTCCAGCATTCTATCTGCCACGGCGACGCTTTTGAGGAGAGAGCGCGCCCTTTCGATTCGCTCGCGCAATGCCTCCTGCTGCTCCCTGTAGGAAGCGGCAAAGCCCTCCGCATCCTGCTCATAAGCGATGCGCCTCTTCACCACCTCGATGCGATCCTTCGCCTCGCGCTCGCCTGTTACCGTCACCGAAAGGGCGAAGCGGTCGAGCAGCTGCGGGCGTATGTCGCCCTCCTCGGGATTCATCGTGCCCACGAGCACGAAACGTGCAGGATGCGCATAGGAAATGCCCTCGCGCTCCACCGTATTGACGCCCATCGCCGCCGAATCGAGCAGGATGTCGACGATGTGATCGTCGAGCAAATTGATTTCATCGACATAGAGAATGCTGCGGTTCGCCTCCGCGAGAATGCCCGCTTCAAACTCTTTCCTGCCATGCCGGATCGCCGCCTCGATATCGAGCGTGCCCACGACGCGATCCTCCGTCGCACTGACGGGAAGCTCCACGACGCGCATGGGGACGCTCTCCTCCTTCATGCGTGCGCCCGCTGCAGCCCTCCTGCGGCAATCGTCGCAGAAAAACTCCGGCGCCGCAGGGTCACAGCGGCACGCACAGCCCGCCACCGCCCGCATGGCGGGCAGCAGCCCCGCGGCGGCGCGCACGGCGGTCGACTTCGCCGTCCCCTTCTCGCCCTTGATCAGCACGCCGCCCAAGGACGGCATGACGATATTGAGCAAAAGCGCCTTCTTCATCTCTTCCTGCCCCACGATGGCAGAAAAGGGATATGTCTTTTTCATCATGCAGGTTTTCCCTTTCTCCAGATTTTGGAATCTATCTTTCGGCACATTCACTCATCGACTGCCGAAATATGCGCATCGGCAGGCAGATAAAACTCGTCGCCGTAAACCCTGTAGGCGATTTCCTGCACGCCGTAGACAAAGTCCTGTGAGCAGTTGTAGAGGAAGGACGAACGCGGCGATACAAGGCTGTGATTTTTAAGCGCCTTGAGTGTTTGAAGCGCCGGATCCTCGGTATAGCTGCGAATATATGCGTCGAGCCATTCCTGACCCTTCCACGGATAATCGGGCAAGAAAAGCACATCGGGATCAATGGATAGAATCACCTCCTTCGTCACTTCCTGCCCGTTGCGCAGTCCATAAGCGGAAACGCCGTTGATGACGCCCGCATAGTGACAGGCGTCGTCGAAGCTCGATCCCTTGCCGCCGTATGTGGGCATGAGTGAGAGGAACACGACGCTCTTCCTCTTCTCCTGCGGAATGGCGTCGACCTTCGTCTTGATCTCCGCCAGCTTTTCATCCATTTTTCGCAGCAGGATCTCACCTCTGCGCTTCTCTCCGATCGCTTCCGTCATAAGGCGCACGAGATCCTTGACCTCTGCGAGATCATGCGGCCCCCTGCCAACGACGACCTTAAGCCCCACGTCGCGCAGAGGATCGGCAAGCTCCATATATTGCCAATCCGCAATAAGCACCACATCGGGCTGCAGAGCGACAATATATTCCACGCTCGGCTGCTCGATCGTCTGCGGTATTTTGGAAGCAAGCTCTACCATATTGGAATTGATGGGATCCTTCATGCTCGAATCAACGGCGACAAGCCTTTCGGGCGGCACGACGCTGAGAACGATCTGATCCAATGTCGCAGACAAAGTGACGATGCGCTGCGGCGGAGCGTCGAAATGTATCGTGCGCCCCGTGATGTCCGTCACCGAATACGATGTCGAAGAATTCGCAGACTGCTCCTCCACATTCTTTTCGCCGCCGCACGATGTTGTCAGAAAAAGCAGCAAAACGACGATGGCGACGAGCGACGATTGCATGAAGACCTTACTCCGCACGGTACCCTTCCTTTCCGAAAACTGCCGATACTGCAGCCCTCTTCAACGCACATTCCGCCGCGCACGGCTCTTCTTGTTCCATTCCCAGCCAGCGTGCGAAGCAGCCGCCTCCGCAGGCGGCAAAATCGGGGCATCGCCGGCAAAAATCCATGCTCCGCTGCATCTTGGCAGATACTTCCTGCTGACGACGCAAATTCACGCCCTGTATAACAGCGCCTAGGAAGAAGCGCTCATCGCCGACGAAAGAGGAGCAAGCGTAGATGCCGCCATCGGCATCTACGTGGACGCCTTCGCCGTTCATCGCATAGCAGTGGGAAAAGTCGCTCCCGCCGCGCCCTGCGATGTCTCTCGCCTGCTCCTCCTGCGATATGGCGAGGCGGCGTCCCGTCAAGCGATAAAGCGCCTCGCGCCGAGCGAAAACCTCGCGCATCGCCGCCGCCATATCGCTTTCTCGCGGCAAAGCGGCGTTCGTGCCGCGCCCCTGCGCACGCAGGAGGTCGAAACCGACGCGATGCACATTGCCGAAGTAATAGGCCATATCGACGACATCGGTCAGGCTGTGGACATTCTCCGCCGTCACGACGCACGTCAATCCGATGCCGACGCCGCGCCACGCAAGGCGCTCGATGCCCGCCGCCACGTCAGCGGCAGAACCTCTGCCGTCCGAATATTGCCTTTGGCGATCATGCAGCGCAGGCCTGCCGTCGAGGCTCACGCCAATGCCAATGTTGGAATCGCATAGGATGTTCACCGCCTCTTCCGTCAGCAGCGTGCCGTTCGTCTGAACAGCCATGCGCGCCTCGATGCGATGATCGCGCACATAGGCGGCGATACGCGCAAGGAGCGGCAATACGAGCAATGGCTCGCCGCCCGAAAACTGCAGGAGGAACGGCTCACCGCAGGAGGCAGCCAGATCGACAGCCCGCCGCGCCGTTTCCCATGCCATCGTGTGCCTCGCCTGACCGCTTGCATAGCAATAGCGACAAGCGAGGTTGCAGTCTCCCGTCAGGCTCAGCACCAGCATCTTCAGCCCCATCGCCGCCCCTTTCCGGCACGTTTGCACATCAAGCATCAATTTCCTGCACTCGCGCCGCCTTCATCGGCAAAACGCTCAGGATAAACGGTCTTTGCCAGCACATAGACGGCTTCGACGGCATTTTGCGAGGCGCTGTAGCGGTACGTATCGGGCACGCAGTAGAGACGGTTCTCGCGCACCGCCTTTACATGCTTGAACAACGGGTCATTGCGCAGCTTCTCACGGAATTCTTCCGTCTTTTCCCCCTCGGCGCTCCATGACGGCAGCAGGAACACGTCGGGGTCGAGCGCGACGACCTGCTCCATGGAGATGCCGTTGTCCTTCGTGAGGCCTGCCATCGCCGCGCCGTTTCTGAGCGCGGCATGGCGGCACATATCGTCGAAGAGGTCGTCGCGCCGCCCGAAGACGCCGCTGAAGGCGAAAGCGACGACAATCGGCCTCTCGTCTTCGGGAATGTCCGCCGTGCGCCGCGTCACATCCGCCAAGCGCTCATGCAGCCTTCCAGTCAAGGCCGCCGCTTCCTCTTCCCTGCCGATCACCTTGCCGATGGACTTGATGCGTGGAAAAACCGCCTCGATGCTCTTGGGCGTTTTGGAAACAAAGACCGTCAGGCCCAGATCGCGCATACTCGCCACGAGTTCCTTCGGCACGCTGTCCGTCGTGAGCACAAGGTCGGGATGCTGTGCGAGCACGCGCTCGGGACTCTTGTCGTGCAGCTTGACGGGTACGGCTTTCGCCGCCTCTGCCATGCACGAAAGCCCCGCATCGTCCACATAGGAGGAAAGTGCCGCAATTTGCTCAGGCGGCGCGAGCGCGAGCAGGATTTCGTCCGTGCCGAGATTGAGCGACACGATGCGCTGCGGCTTCTCGTGCAGTACGATCTCCGTCCCCATATCATCGACGCCGCGGAAAAACTCGCCCTCTTCCTCTTCTGCCGCCGTTCCTCCTCGCGCACAGGCGCAGAGGAGGAAACTCGCAGCCAAAAGAAGCAGCAGCGCACCGCCGCGCCGCACGATGTCAGAACGTATGCGCATAGGTCAGGCGGAAGTTCAGCGGCAGATCGAGGTTGCCATAGCGGTTCGAGTAGTTTTCCCTGTCCAAGAGATTGTAAACGCCGAGCGTCACGGTATCGTTCGCCCCTGCCGTATAGATGAGATTCATATTGAGCTGCAGCTTGTCGGGCACATCCTGCGCTGTTCCAGACGACGGCTTGTAATACTCACGATCGCCGAGATACTTGAGGTTCAGATTCCCCTGCCATTTATCCTTCCTGTAGTCGACGCGAACAAGACCTTCGACGCGTCCCGCATCCTGCACCCATTCCCGTTTCTTGCCGGCGGGATCCTGCACTTGGGGATTGGAATAGCCTGCGCCAACAGTGACGCTCCACGTATCGTTGAAGCGCTTCATATATTCAGCTTCAAATCCCGTATTGCGGAAATCGCCTTTATTTACTGCATAATAATCACCTTTCGCATCCTTTGCCCAACCGAGCTTGTTTTTCATATCCATGTGATAGACAGCCGCTTTCCATGTATCGTTGCCATGGCGATGCTTGATGCCTGTCTCATACGTCCAGCCGTTTTCCGGCCTCAATCCTTGCGGATTCATATTCTTGTAACGGAACACATCATCCACCGTCGGCATCTGAAACGCCTTGCCGACGTTGATGTACCATGCCGTATCCTTGTCAAGCTTGTAGTCTGTCTGGAACTGCGGCATAAAAACGCTTTGATCTTTTTCGGGATCGTTGATCCACTCGCCGCGCAGACCGAGCGTGAAGTTGAAACGCGGCGTGAACTGCTTGCTGTAGGAAGCGTAAAGTGCATTGCCCGTGCGCGTTGCGCTTTGTTTTTTCTTAGTGAGATCTACGGCCTCGCGCTTATAAGAATACCCAAGAATCAAGGAATCTGCTCCCATCTTCCAAGTTTTCTGCACATCGAAAATTTCGCCGTCCAGCACAGCATTGGAGTCGACCTTTGCATGCTTGACATAATCATAGCCGTCAACCTTGCGATAGTTATAGCCAAGGACTGCATGGATGCCGTTTTCCTTGCCCTGATAAACGAGATTCGCCGTATGCCGATAATCTTCGAAGCGATAGTCATATTTTGTCGCCGTCTTCACAAGATGATTTCCGGCCTTTTTGTACTTGATGCCGCCGCGCGTAATATTGCCTTCCGTATAGTTGTAGTTCAAGGACAGCTCATCCGTGAGCGCAACGCTTGCCCCCAAGCGATTCTTCTGTCCCTTGCCAACCCACCAATCGATCCAGGAAACCTTATCCAGTCCGAACGCATTGGAATGGGGGATGTCCTTCGACCACTCCCTGCTCACATCGAGCATGAAGCGGTCGCCTTGGAAAAATACTTCTGCCTTCTTGAAGTAGTTCCCCGCCGTCACACTCGCCTTGACAGCTTCCTCGCCTGCTTTCGGTTTCTTCAAAATGATGTTGATGACGCCTCCCATCGCCTCGCTGCCATAGAGTGTCGATGCCGCGCCCTTGACGATCTCGATGCGCTCGACCATGGCGGCAGGTATATTTTCCGTACTCGGATAGTTCTTGAGATTCATCGGCACGCCGTTGACCATGACAAGCGTGCCCCTGTCATAGCCGCGCAGCGTGATGCGTCCTGCGCTGAAGCCGAAATCCTGTCCTGCCTCGCCGTAGGACGTGCTCGTCGAGCCGATCTGCTGGTCGATCGCCTCAAATACGTTGCGATAGCCTGCCTTTTCGATGTCCTTCGCCGTGATGATCGTCGTCGTCGCGGGCGTATCGAGCTCGCTCTTCCGCCTGCGCTGCGCCGTCACGAGCGTATCGGGCAAATCATGGCCGCCGTTTTCTGCAGTTTCCGCACTTTGTTCCCGCACCTGCGTCGTTTTCGCTGTCGCCTTTCCTGCCGCCGCATTTTCCGCCGCATACGCCTCGCCCGCAAAGCTCATGCCCGCGATTGCCGCGAGCACCGCCCATGTCAGATGTTTCTTGCCTTTCATCTACATCACCCTTTCCCAAAATAAAGCGCCCCTCCTGCGAAGCAGAAAAGGCGCATAAGGGCGGCGCAAAAAATCTCCAGCAATTTCGCCGGGAGGATTGCGTTCGTGCAGCCAAAGAAACGGCAAACGGCGCTTCCTTAATCCCCTTCCCATCACTCGCAGGTCAAATGGCGATTGTCCATCAGGCAGTTCTCCTGGCTCCAGCTCATCACTCGCCTGCGCCTTCCCAAGGCATTCGCCTCAGTGACATTCCTTGCAGGGTTGCTCGCTGCTACAGTGGCGGGACCGCTCCGGCTTCTACCGAATTCCCTATTGAGTCTTGCGACACCTGATCCAACGATATAAAATTCCTATAAAAGAATAGCATTGATTTATTCCTATGTCAAGCATAGGAATTCGATAGGAATCATTCTCCTTGTAGAAATTCCCTATTCAACATAGTGACTGAAACTGCCGATGACGAGCGTCGGAAACTCCTTTTTGAGCCGTTCCAAAAACTCCCTAGCGCCGACCGCCTCGCCCTGCGCTTCGGGCATGATTTCGAGGAAGGCGTCGGGGTCGACATTGAGGTTGCGCACCTGCACCATGTTGACGGGCAGCTCGCGGAAGAAACCGCGCCACGCTTCGAGTTCCTCGGCGCGGTCGTTGAAGCCCGGGAAGAAGAGCATGTTAAGCGACACGTATACGCCGTGCGAAAGCGCGTAGCGAATAGACTCCTTGACGTCGGCGAGCGTGTAATTGCTGCGGTAATACGCCGCATAGCTCTCCTCGATGGCGCTGATGATGCTCACGCGCATGGAGTCAAGACCGGCATCGACGATCTTTCGTATGCCCTCAGTATAGCCGGCATTCGTGTTGATATTGATCTGCCCGCGCTTCGTCGCGGCGCGAATCCGACGCTCGGCTGCCGCGATCGCATCCGCCGCAAGCGACGGCTCACCCTCGCAGCCCTGTCCGAAGCTCACGATGGCGTCGGGCGCGGTCGAAAGGTGGTAGACGCCGACCTGCGCGATCTCCTCTGGCGTCGGACGGAACGCGATGCGGCTCTGCGGCGAAGGACAGCACTCGGCGGGCTGCAGGGAGATGCAGCCGAAGCAGTTCGCGTTGCAGACGGGCGACGTCGGTATGCCCGCTTCCCAGCGGCGATAAAAGAGATTCTGCGCCGTGCAGCAGTGCCACTTCAAGGAGCAGCCCGCCACCTGCTCGACGATGCGGTTGCCTGGCAGATCCTTCTCGACGCGGCGCACGAGTTTCTTGAGTTCGCGCGTATTGTAATATACGGGATCCCACTTCGTATTCTCATCCGTATAGAGAGCCGCCGCGTAGAGATCATCCTTGTAGAGCACGACCGCCGTGTAGCCGTAGAGGGCGAGCCGCTCAGCCCCATCCTCGCGCTGAAAGGCGGGCAGGAAGAGCCGCGTATAGCCAGCGGGCAGAATAGCGGCGACGGCGCGTCCCGCCAAAGGCAGCGTTTCGCCCGCCGCCGTCCGCCCCATCGCCGCGCGATCAGGCAGAAACATCAAGTCCGCCGACTCGGGCAGAGGAATGAGATCGGCAGGAGTAAGCGGCAAGAGCGTATTGCCCGAGCGCCCCATTCCCGCGATGCCTGGCGCATCAAAGATTGCCCCATCTTCATCGGCGTAGAGCGCACGTATTTCATCCTTCATGCTTCGCCCTCCTGCCTCTCGATCTGTAGTACGGAGCTGCTTTTCCCCGCGTCTTCCCCCTCATGCGCTTCCTGCTTCGCCGTCTTCTTCCTGCGCGGGTTGTAGCGGTTCATCGCCATGTCGATGCCATCCGTCACGATGCACTCGACGGCGGGCAATAAATAAGAAATCGCCTCTTGAATCTTCGGCGCGTCGTCTGCGGGAAAAGGCGCAAGCACATGTTTGACGACCGTCCAGTCGGGCAAAGGACGCCCGATGCCAATGCGAACGCGCGAGAAGTCCTCCGAACCGATGTGCGCGAGAAGCGACTTGATGCCGTTGTGGCCGCCCGCGCTTCCCTTGCGCCGCAGACGGATCGTGCCCGCCGCGATGTCCATATCGTCGTGCGCGACGATCAAGTCCTCAGGCGCGAGCTTGTACCAATCGAGCAGAGGACCTACCGCGCGTCCGCTTTCATTCATGTAGGTCAAAGGCTTGACGAGCAGCACCTTCTGCGCGCCGATGCGCCCTTCGGCTGTAAGCGCGTTGAACTTCTCACGCCAAGCATCGACGCCAAGTCTTTCAGCCAAGGCGTCGACAAGCATAAAGCCGACATTGTGCTTCGTACGTGCATACTCCGCCCCGGGATTTCCGAGACCGGCAATGATCTTCATCGTATTCCTCCGAACGTTTCTGGAATCTCCCCGCAAAACATTGCGGCAAATCTGCTAACACGATTCTATCGTATGAAATGCGCCTTGTCAAAACAACCTTTGCGCACGAGGCAAAAAGCGGGTAGAATAAAGGAAGCGCTGATAAAATGAGGTCGCCCAGATGTGTGAAGATGGGCGGCTGAATTTATCAGTGATTCCTATAGAAAATGCAAGGAGGAAAATCATCATGAATCATCATCTAGAAGAAGCAAAACTTCTACGACAGGAGCCGGGCGGCCGTCACTACAACTGTGCGCAGTCGCTCCTCGTGCCCTTTGCTGCCGAAATCGGCATGGAAAAAGAAGAAGCCGACGCTCTCGGCGCGTTCTTCGGCGCGGGCATGATGCACGGATCCGCCTGCGGCACGCTGACCGCCGCGCTGATGATCCTCGGCAAAGCGGGCAAGGATAAGGAAACGGCGAAGAAGCTTGTTGACGACTTCCTCGCCGCCCACGGCACGACGGACTGCCGATGTCTTCTCGCCGCCGCAGAAGAAAAAGGCGTCACGCGCAAGGAAAACTGCGACGGCCTTGTTTTTGACATGTGCCAACGGCTCGCGGCGCTTCTGACTGAGACGCCATAAGCTATACAGCCAAGGAGTCTCCCTGCCTTCGCCCCGCACCATATCCCCTACAGCCGCTTCTTTGCGATGACGGTGCGCATCTTCTGGAGGTTGCAGCGGTATTCCTTCGGACTTTGCATGGCCATGAGCGTGTAGAGGGCGTCGGTGATCGCCATGTGGATGAGGCGCGAGGAGACCGCTTCGGAACTGTAATGCACTTCGCGTCCCATGCCGTGCAGCACGACATCGCCAAGTTTTGCGAGCGGCGAGTGCGCATGGCTCGTAATGACGATGACGGCGGCGCCCGCCTGCCGCGCCGTGCGCACCGTATCGAGAAGCTCGATGGTCGCCCCCGTATGCGAGACCGCGATGACGGCGTCCCCTGCCGTGAGGAGCGCAGCCGAAGTCGCTTGCTGATGGGCGTCGCTGTATGCCTGCACAACCATGCCGAAGCGCAGAAAGCGCGTCTCGATATCGCGACAGACTGTCGCGGAGTTGCCGAATCCATAGACGGCGATGCGCCGTGCCGCGCGGAGGAGGCCGACGGCACGCTCGATTGCCGCATAGTCGAGCAGCTTCAGCGTGTCTGAAAGGCCGTCGGCAATGTTGTGAAAGACCTTCTGTACGACGACCTCTCTCGTGTCCGCTGCATCAATGTCCTGATAGACCATATCCGTCTGTGTATGAAGCTCCGCCGCGAGCGCAATCTTGAAACTCTGCAGGCCGCTGAATCCAAGTTTCTTGCAAAAGCGCGAAATCGTGATCTCAGAGCTGCCGACCGCCGCCGCCAGCTCCGAGATCGTCTGCTCCATCACTGCATCCATGTTCGCGGACACATAGTCCGCAATGCGCTTCTCCGTCCGCGTCATATATGCGTAGCTGCCGCGCATCACCAATAGCGGCAAATGCTCTGCTGCCATCCTGTCACGCTCCCTCTGATGCTATATCCCTAACATTATAGCAAAGATCATAGCAAAAAACACCTCCTGCAAGCAATCCTTTCAGGAGGTGTTTTAAGATGCGCCGAAAAGCGCAGCGCCAATCCGGGAGCTTGGAGAACGCGGATAAAATCCTGGACGAATTCCTTTTATCAGGGCTTTCCACGAAGCGCATTTACATGAAGCGGATGACGTCGCCCACCATGAAGCGCGGCACGCCATCGCCCTTCACCATGATCTGCCCGGGCTGCTCGACCGTGTCCTTGCCCGTAAAGACGATGGTGCAGTGCCCGTTCTCGCGCAGGGTCTGCATCGCCTTGTCGCCTACCGCCGTCACCGTATAGCTGCGATCCGCGAGAGATACCGTATCTCCGGGTACGATATCCGCTGCCAGTTCCGCTTTCGTGTGAGCGACCACCATGTTCTCGTACTCGTACGGCACATCCTTGTTGAAGAGGATGACCGATTCGCGTGTCTGCATAAAGGGAAGCACGAAATCCCCTATCGCCGTCACTGTCACTTCATATTTCATCACAGATTCCCCCATTTCCTAATGCATCGCGCCCTCATGCAATGACCGCTTCCAAAATCAGAACGCCCGCCAGTCCCATGACCGAGATGATGGTTTCAAGCGTGCACCATGTACGAACCGTTTCCTTGACCGAAAGTCCGAAGAACTCCTTGAAGAGCCAGAAGCCCGGATCGTTCGGCGGCGAGATGATGAGACTTCCCGATCCCGTCGCAATGACCATGAGCTCGGGGCTGACGCCCGTCAGGGCGACCACAGGAGCTGCGATGCCGCCGGCCGTGAGCGCCGCGACCGTCGCGCTGCCGCAGGCGATTCGGATGACCGCCGCAATCGACCAGGCGAGCACGAGCGGCGAGAGATCGGAGTTCATGAGCATTTCGCCGATATAGTTGCCGACGCCGCTGTCGATGAGGATCTGCTTGAGTGCGCCGCCGCCGCCCACGATGAGGAGGATCATCGCGATTGCGAGGATCGCGGCCTCGGCAATCTTCATGATCTCAGGGATGCTCTTGCCTCGCGCGATGCCGAAGGTATAGAACGCGATGAAGATGGAGATCGTGAGCGCCATATCCGGCGAGCCGAGGAAGGCTAGGACTGCTCGCAGATGCGAGTCCTGCGCCAGCGTGAGTTTGCCGATGGCGGACGCCGCCATGAGGACGACAGGCACGAGCGCGGTGAACACGCTGACGCCGAAACTCGGCATCTCCTCCTCCGTGAAGACCTTCGGGTTGTAAAGCCCCTCGGGAATCGCGGGATTGAGATCCTTGACGAGGTTGTAGAAGAGCGGCCCTGCGACGATCGCCGTCGGAACGGCAAGGATGGCGCCATAGACGAGGGTCAGGCCGATATCCGCATTGTAGATGACGGAAATCGCCGTAGGTCCCGGATGCGGCGGCAGGAATCCATGCGTGACCGAGAGCGCCGCCGCCATCGGTATGCCGACCTCAAGGAGACGGATCTTCGCCGAAGCCGCAATCGTGAAGACGAGCGGGATGAGCAGGACGAAGCCGATTTCATAGAAGAGCGCGATGCCGACGATGAAGCCCGTGAGGCAGACCGCCCACTTGACCTTCTCTCGTCCGAACATGTGAATGAGGGTCATCGCGATGCGCTGCGCACCGCCGCTCTCCGCCATCAGCTTGCCGAGGATCGCGCCGAACGAGACGACGATGGCGAGGCCGCCGAGCGTCCCGCCCAGCCCCTTCTGTATCACGGGAATGATCTGTCCGACAGGCAGTCCCTCGGCGTAGCCGATCAGCCCGGCGACGATGAGCAGGGAGATGAAACTGTTCAGCTTCACACGCACGATGAGGAAGAACAGCAGCAAGATGCCCACAGCTAGAATAATCAACGGCATAGGATTCCTCTCCTTTCATTACAGTCGATCCGCATGCGGCCTGTTGAAAAACGCAGATATATTCAGCGCCGTCATTTTATCGGCGCCCCTTCACTTCTCGTAGTGCTCCTGCCACGTATGGTGGAACGATCCCGCCTGATCCGTGCGCTCGAAGGTGTGCGCCCCGAAGTAGTCGCGCTGCGCCTGAATGAGGTTCGCACCGATCTGCGGACTGCGGAAGGCGTCGATGTACTGCATGGCAGCGGAAAAGGCAGGAACGGGCACGCCGTGCTGCACGCCGAGCCGCACGATACGGCGCAAGCTTCCCTCGTTTCGATTGATGGAGGAAAGGAAGAAGTCATCGAACATGAGATTCTTGAGATTCGGTTCACGCTCGTAGGCGTCCGTGATGCGCTGCAGGAATTCCGCCTGAATGATGCAGCCTGCGCGGAAAATGGAGGCAATTTTTCCGAAATCGAGCGACCAACCGAACGCCTCCTTTGCCGCACGGTAGAGCGAGAAGCCCTGTGCATAGGCGACGATCTTCGCCGTATAGAGGCTGCGGCGCACCGCTTCGATAAATTCTTCATCCATCGTCTCCGCAGACGCTTTCGGAGCCGCTATGACCGTGCCCGCATGGGCGCGCTCCTCCGTGAGATTGGAGAGCACGCGCGCATTGCACGCCGCCGAGATCATGGAGAGATCGACGCCGCGCGTGAGCGCTTCGATGCTTGTCCACCGTCCCGTTCCCTTCTGACCGGCGCGGTCGACGATGATGTCGACGAGCGCCTTTCCCGTCTTTTCATCCTCCTCGGCAAAGATGTCCGCCGTGATGCCGATGAGGTAGCTGTGAAGCTCCCCGCCGTTCCATTCGTGGAAAATCTCGCTGATGCGCTTGTTCGAAAGTCCGCCGACGTGCTTGAGGATGAGATAAGTCTCCGCGATCAACTGCATGTCTGCATACTCGATGCCGTTGTGCACCATCTTGACATAGTGTCCTGCGCCGTCCTCGCCGATGTAGGTGCAGCACGGTTCATCACCCGCACGTGCCGCAATCCCTTCGAGGATGGGACGCACGGATTCGTAAGCGTCGCGATCGCCGCCCGGCATGATGGCAGGACCTTTGCGTGCACCCTTCTCACCGCCCGAGACGCCCACGCCGAAATAGCAGATGCCCTTCTCGGTGAGCATGTCATGGCGGCGGCGCGTATCCTCATAGAACGAGTTCCCGCCGTCGAGGATGATGTCGCCCTTGTCAAGAAGCGGCACGAGCGTATCAATCGCCCAGTCCACGGGCGCCCCTGCCGCAATCATCACGAATACGCGGCGCGGCTTTTTGAGCGAGCCGATGAATTTCTCCAAGTCATAAAATGCGTGAAAATTCGCCGGCGGATTGCGTTTCTCCGCCGCCTCGGTCATGTCATCCGTGCGATTCCAGCCCGCCACTTGAAAGCCATGATCCGCCATATTGAATGCGAGGTTGCTTCCCATGACGCCCATGCCGAGGACGCCGATATCCATCGAACCGTTTTCCATCGTGATCTTCCTCCCTCAATGTCCTGCCTGATACGCCGCGATCTCTGCAAATTCTTTTTGCAGATTGTGATAAAGCCTGCCGCTGATATCTGCCAGCTGCGCGTAGGTCTTCGTATTTGCCGGATCGGGCGCGTAGACCTTCTTCGGATGGACGAGGTTCGCCGTATCCGCAATCCCCGCCAGTTCACCGGCAGAGATGAATCCCAGCACCGCCGCGCCGTACGCCGCACCCTCGCTGTTTTCGGGCAGGACGAGCGGCTCGCCGAGCACGTCCGCAAGAATCTGCATCCAGAGCGGCGATTTCGTAAAGCTGCCGCTCGCACGGATGTCGCGCACCTCGCCAAACTCGCGCAAAGCCGCGAAGACGCTGCGCATGCCGTAGCAAATGCCCTCCATGACGGCGCGAATCATGTGCGAGCGGCTGTGATTCAGCGACAATCCGAAGAAGAGTCCGCGCAGATCGGAATTCCAATACGGCGCACGCTCGCCCGTGAAGAACGGCAGGAGGATGAGTCCGTCCGAGCCGGCAGGAATCTTGGAGGCCTTCATCGTCATGAGGTCGTATCCGTCCACATCCAGCGCCGCCATCTGCTCCTTGCTGAAATGGCAAATCTTGTCGCGCATCCAGCGCAAAATCATGCCGCCGTTGTTGATCGCGCCGCCCGCGACCCACAGGCCGTCCACGAGGTTGTAGCACCATGTACGCATCGC
This sequence comes from uncultured Selenomonas sp., assembly GCA_905373085.1. Taxonomy (GTDB): domain Bacteria; phylum Bacillota; class Negativicutes; order Selenomonadales; family Selenomonadaceae; genus Selenomonas. The sequence continues at coordinate 979 of CAJPRR010000042.1, read as the reverse complement.
CCCGTCCGTGCGCGGCTCGCCGACAAGCATGCGCACGGCGCCGCTCGTGCCGATGGTGGCGCTCAGCTGCCCCGCCGATACCGCGCCGATTCCGACGTTGACGAGCACGCCGTCCGTCGCGCCGATGACGACGGGCAGTCCCTGCGCGAGGTGCATGCGCGTCGCCGCCGCTTCCGCCATCGGGCGCGTCTCCGTCGTCGAGACGACGGGCGGCAGCATATCCTCTGCAATCCCGATGAAGTTCAGGATCTCCGCATCCCATGCAAGCTCATGTGCATTGTAGAGCGCCGTCGTGCTCGCCGTCGAGCGATCAAGGAGGAACTCGCCCGTAAAGGCATGGAAGAGATGATCCTTGATCGAGCCGACAAATTTCACGCGCTCGAAGAGTGCGGGCCGATTCCGCTTCAGCCAAAGGATCTTCGCGAGCGGATAGCAGGCGTGCATGGGGCAACCCGTGCGCTCGTAGAACGAGCGGCAGAGCGCCGGCTCCTCTTCCTTCAGCGTGCGCACGATGTCCGCGCTGCGGCTGTCCGCCCACGTCTGCATATCCGTGAGCGGCTGCTTCTCCGCATCGAGCGGGATGAGGCTGTGCATGACCGTGCTCAGCGCGATTCCCGAGGGCGTCCGCCCCTGATAGCGCAGCGCATCCGCCACCTCGCGCACGACCTGTTCCGTCGCCGCAAGGATTTCGGACGGACGTTCCTCCGCCCAGTCCGGATGCGGCGTGCGCAGCGGATAGAACGCCTCCGACGCCGCGAGATTCACCCCCGAGGCCTCGTACGCGATTGCGCGAACTCCCGTCGTCCCAACATCCACGCCGATCCAAATGCTTCGCTCTTTCACAATGCCCATCGTGCCGCCGCCTTTCCATAAACCAAGAACAACGTCTGTCTGATGAATTTTCTACATTGTAACATGTCTTCTTTCAAAAAGCAAGATATATATCATATTTTATTTACAAAAATGATAAATATATATC
>CAJPRR010000041.1 GCA_905373085.1 uncultured Selenomonas sp. | reverse complement strand
ACGTACGCCGAGCTGTCGAATCTCTCGAACCTCCATACGGGCGGCATATCGTACGAAAATTCCGCCGCCGTCCGAAACGGCGAGCCGGATTCGTGCATGCCGATGTTCCGCGTGCGTGCGCGCGCCTTCGTACGCAAACTGCCCGAGCTATTCTCGTTCCTCGCGGAGGTTCTGACCGAGAGCAAGTTCACGGACAAGAAGCGCATCGAGGAGCTTTGCGGACAGTGCCGCGCCGTCATGGAGGCTCGCGTCATGAGCGCCTCGCAGCGCAGTATGGCGGCACGCATCGCGTCTTATCTGTCGCCGGCGGGCGCTTACAACGAGCAGGCGATGCTGTCCTTCTACAGCTTCATCGCCGACCTTACCGACCATTTCGAGGAGCGTTTCGAGGAGCTTTCCCGGATACTCGCAGGCCTCCTGCCGCTTGTGTTCACAAAGGGCAATTTGACCATCGGCGTGACGCTTGCCGAAGCCGAATATGCCGCGTTCGCCGGGGAGGCCGCGAAGTTCTGCCGCCGTCTGCCGCAGGCGAAGGCAGAGCCGCAGGCGTACCATTTCGATGTGCGTGCGAAGAACGAGGGGCTTCTGTCGTCGAGCCGCGTGCAGTATGTGGGCAAGGCGGCGAACTTCCTGCGCCTCGGCTTTTCCTACACGGGCAGCATGAGCGTTCTGGAAACGATCCTGCGCTACGATTACTTCTGGACGAAGATCCGCGTGCAGGGCGGCGCCTATGGCGCATTTACGCAGTTCAGCCGCGTCGGCTTCCTGTTCTTCGGATCGTACCGCGATCCGAACCTAAGGGAAACGCTCGAAATCTTCGACAAGACGGCGGACTATCTGCGCGGCTTCGACGTGTCCGACCGCGAGATGGTGAAGTTCATCATCGGCACGATCAGCACGGTTGATGCGCCGCTCACGCCGCAGCTCAAGGGGCTTGCCGCGCAGGACGGCTTCCTGCGCCATGTGACGGAAGCCGACCGCCAGAAGTCGCGCGACGAGATTCTTGCGACGCGGCAGGAGGATGTCCGCACCTTGGCGGCTGTCGTCGACGCCTGCATGAAAGAAAATGTCCTGTGCGTCTTCGGCAATGAAGAAAAACTGAAGGAAAATGCGGGCCTTTTCGGCAAACTTCTTCATGCTTTGGGCAGTTGACTTTATCCCCTCGTCATGCAATAATGGAGAGAAACGTTGCCACGTCGGCGTTTTTCTCCAAATGAAGGAATCAAGGGGGACTTCGGAATGAAAGAACCAATCTTTACCGGTGCGGGCGTCGCCATCATCACTCCCTTTACGGAAGATGGCGTGAACTTCGAGGAATTCGGCCGCATCATCGAAGATCAGATTGCGGGCGGCACGGACGCCATCGTCGTCACAGGAACGACGGGCGAGGCGGCGGCCATGAGCGATGCCGAGCACAAAGCGGCCATCAAGTTTGTCGTCGAGACGGTCGGCGGGCGCATCCCCGTCATCGCCGGCACGGGATCGAACGATACGAACTACGCGATCCAGCTCTCGCAGTATGCGGAGAAGGCGGGCGCGGACGGTCTCCTGCTCGTGACGCCGTACTACAACAAGTGCACGCAGGGGGGTCTCGTCAAGCATTTCTCGAAGATCGCCGACAACGTCAATATCCCGAGCATCGTCTACAACGTGCCGTCGCGCACGGGCGTCAACATTCTGCCCGCGACGTATGCCCGCCTGGCCGAGCATCCGCGCATCAACGCGACGAAGGAAGCGAGCGGCAACCTCGCGGCGGTGGCGCGCATCCGCAAAATTTGCGGCGATTCGCTCAACGTCTATTCGGGCAACGACGATGAGATCGTGCCGATCCTCTCCGTCGGCGGCAAGGGCGTCATCTCCGTCCTTTCCAACGTCGCGCCGAAGGCTACGCACGACATGTGCCGCCTGTACTTCGAGGGAAAGGTTGAGGAAGCGGCGGAGATCCAGATTGACTACATGGATCTGATCGAGGCGCTCTTCTCCGAGGTCAATCCGATTCCCGTCAAGACGGCGATGCGTCTCATGGGCTACAGGACGGGACACTTGCGCATGCCGCTTTCCGAGTTGGAGCATGAGCATCTGGAACCGTTGAAAAAGGCGCTTAGGAGTCACGGCCTTTTGCAGTGACTTCATGCTGTTTGAAAGAGTCAAGGAGGAAGATTCAATGAAGAAGATTGTCCAAGTCATGCTTTTCGTCTGCCTGACCGTGTTCGGCATGCAGGTCGCTTTTGCTAATGCCGACAAGGTCACGATCCCGGAGGGCGCCGATATTGTCAGCGTCAAGCGTCTTGCGCTCGCGGCGCCGCTCTACACGCCGACGAAGGACGCCCCGACGAAGGAAGAGCTGCTCGCTTCGATGTACGAGGCAAGCAACGTGGCGAGAAGCTATGTGCTTTCCTATGATATGGTTGCCGCCGACATTCAGAAGAATACGGGCGTTGACATCAAGTCGCTCGACCGCCGTCAGGCCGCGAAGGTCTACAAGGAAAATGTGGCCGCCGATGCTGACGCCTATGTCGTCCTGACGGTCGCGAACAACAGCCGCATCGTCTTTTTCTACGATATCTACCGCTCGGGCACGAACGAGCTTCTCTACACATATCAGATCGTAGCGAACAGAAGCCAGAAAGCGAATATGGAAACCTACAAGGCTCTGTCGGAGCAGTTCTACAAGAACTTCGAGCGTTCCGCCAATGAGCAGGCAAAGAAATAAAGGGAAAGGAAAGGGGGCTGCGCATAAGCCGATCAGACTTGTGCGGCAGCCCCTTCTTTATGCGGCGGGGTGCAGTTGAAAACCTGCACGGACAATACGGACAGAAAGGAAGATCGGATGATTTCAAAAAATCGCTTGATGCGCTATCTTTGGCTCAGCGTCGGCATGACCGCCCTCGCCTTGGGCACGGCGGGCATCGTTTTGCCGCTGTTGCCGACGGTGCCGTTCTATCTTTTGGCGGCGTTCTGCTTTGCCAAGAGTTCAGAACATCTCCATCGGTGGTTTGCCGCCACCAAATTATATCAGAAATACGTCGTCCCGTTCAACGACGGCAATGGCATGACGTGGCAGGCGAAGCTCAAGACTATGGCGCTTGTGACGGGCGTCATGAGCGTCAGCGGCTGCTTCCTTTCGGACAACCGCATGGGCTTGATGATGCTCGGCGGCACGTGGCTCCTGCAGTGCGTTGCGATGCTCTTTTTCGTCAAGACGAGGAAACGTGAGAAGTCTCCTATTGATCAATGTGCGAAATAGAGCGGCTTGATCTTGGCGGATTCCGCGACGGATTCCGTGATGCAGCCCGTCCGCACCATGGCGTCGAGTACGATGATCTGCCGCTTCTTCGCGAGCATGAAGTCGACGTAGGGCGAATAGACGGAAGGCGCATTGGGGATGCCTGCGAGCATCGAGGTTTCGGGCAGGTCAAGCTCCTGCGGCTCTCTGCCGAAGTAGCCGACAGAAGCCTCGTGTATGCCGTAGAAGCCTGAGCCGAAGTAGATCGTGTTGAGATACAGCTCCAGAATCTCATCCTTGGAGTAGTGCATCTCAAGATCGAGCGAAAGCAGCGCTTCTTCCAGCTTGCGGTCGAGGGACTGCTCGTCGGACAGGAAGAGGTTTTTGGCCAGCTGCTGTGTGATCGTGCTCGCGCCTTCCTCGATGCGTCCGTATTGCAGATTGACGAGCGTAGCGCGTGCGATCGCTTCGGGATCGAAGCCGTGATGCGAGTAGAAGCGGCTGTCCTCGACGGCGACGACGGCGTCGAGGAGCGAGTCGGGCATTTCGGCAATCCTTACATAGTGCTCGCGCTGACGCACTCGCTCAGCGACTGCATCACGCAGAAAGATGAGGCGGCGAGCTTCCTGCATCTTCGGCAAGGAGTCGAAGAACGCGGGACGAAAGATCGCCGCACTGCCCGTGACGAGGAAGGCGAGACAGAAGACGGTGAGGAGAAAGAGGGAAAAGCGCAAGAGCCGCTTGATTTTCTTCATGATGGCAAAAGCGTCCTCCTTTGATGGTTTTTGAATGCACTCAGCTGGCAGGCACGGAATCGTCATAAAGCTCATGCGGCGCGATGTCCTGTCCATCGGCCCACGCAACGGTATGTCCGGCGATATGTACGGTATGAAATACCGATATGTCGCGCAGTTTGCCATACCAATCTCCTTGGATGTATGGTCCGACGTCAAAAATCTTTTTCTCGCCCGTTTCAAAATCCAAAAGCAGCTTGTAATCAGGCAACGGTTTTACTGCCGTAACTTTGGGTTGCAACATAAAGATGACTCCTTAAAATATGTTCGTCTTTATTATAAATTATACTGTCCTTTTTTGGAATACATTTCGCAAAAACAGCAATCATACAATTTGTTTTAGAAGATAAACTATACGCACAAACGTCCACTTTGTGGACATTGTGCGCCGCTCTTAATGAAAGTTCGCCAATCAGTCTGCACCCTTCGGGCTTGACTTCTTGGACTTTCATAGTAAATTCCCCAAACCTATTGCATAATTATTCGATAAAATGTATAATTATAAACATCATTCGGCAAAGGAATTCGGGAAGGGGCGGTCGAGCACATGAGAGTGAGCATTATCGGAGCTACAGGCTACGCGGGGGCGGAGCTTCTGCGGCTTCTTTACGAGCATCCGCAGGCGGATGTCGTGCACATCACGTCGGAGAGCCATACGGGGGAAAAGATTTCGAGCATCTATCCGCATCTTCGCGGCATTTACGATGAAGAGCTTGAGAGCATGAAAGATATTGAGCGTATCGGCAGGGACAGCGACTTCGTTTTCATCGGCCTGCCGCACGGTCATGCGATGGCGGCGGGCAAGGCGCTCGAAGCCGAGAAGACGCGCATCATCGATCTCGGCGCGGACTATCGCTTCGCTGACACAGCGGTCTATGAAGCGTGGTACAAAGTCAAGCATACACACAAGGACGCCGAGCGCGTCTACGGTCTGGCGGAGCTCAATCGCGAGGCGATTCGCGGCGCGAAGATCATTGGCAACGCGGGCTGCTACACGACGGCGAGCATCCTTGCGCTCGCACCTCTCGCCAAGAGCCGACTCGTCGACATGGCGAGCATCGTCGTCGACGCGAAGTCCGGTGTATCGGGCGCGGGACGCTCAGCGAAGCAGGCGAATCTCCTGCCCGAGCTTTACGACAGCTTCAAGGCGTACGGCGTCGCCACGCATCGCCATACGCCTGAGATCGAGCAGGTGATGACGGAGCTTTCGGGCGAGCCGTGCATCCTGTCCTTCACGCCGCACCTCGTGCCCATGTCGCGCGGCATCCTTGCGACATGCTACGCGCGGCTGAAAGAAGGCATTGAGCCGGAGATGGTCGATGCAGCATACGAAACGATGTACGGCGAGGAATACTTCGTGCGGCTTCTCGGACGCGGCGGCTATCCGGCGACGAAGGCGGTGCGCGGCTCGAACTTCTGCGACATCGGCTGGCACATCGACGAGAGGACGCGTCGCGTCGTCGTCCTTTCCGCCATCGACAACCTCGTCAAGGGGGCGGCGGGACAGGCCGTGCAGAACTTCAACATCGCCTGCGGCTTCGATGAGAAGCTCGGGCTTGGTCATATCGCAGTTTATCCGTAATGCAGGAGGGTATACAACATGTTTTCTGATACAGCAGCAAAAAAAGGCGTGACATTTCCCAAGGGATTCAAGGCGGCGGGCGTCAAGGCCGGTATAAAGAAGAGCGGCAACCTCGACGTCGCCGTGATCTATTCGGAGACGGAAGCGTCCGTCGCGGGCGTCTTCACGCAGAATGCCGTGGCGGCGGCGCCCGTCTACGTTTCCAAAGCGGCGGTCGAGGACGGAAAAGCGCGCGCCATCGTGGCCAATGCGGGCTGTGCGAACGCCTGCACGGGCGAGCAGGGCATGAAGGATGCAAAGCATACGGCGGAGATTGCAGCGAAGGCGCTCGGCTGTGCGGCGGATGACGTCCTCGTTGCCTCGACGGGCGTCATCGGCGTGAATCTGCCGATGGACAAGCTGGAGCAGGGCGTCAAGGATGCTGTGGCAAGCCTTTCCACGGAAGGCAGCGTCGATGCGGGCAATGCCATCATCACGACGGACACATATTCCAAGGCATGTTCGACGGAGGTCGAAATCGGCGGCAGGAAGGTGCGTTTCGGCGCGATTGCCAAAGGCTCGGGCATGATCCAGCCGAATATGGCGACGATGCTCTCTTTCATCACGACGGATGCGGCGATTGAGAGCAAGCTCCTGCAGCAGGCGCTTTCCGAGATCACCGAGGTCACGTTCAACATGATCTCGGTCGACGGCGACATGAGCACGAACGATATGGTGACGGTGCTTGCGAACGGTGCGGCGGGCAACGCGAAGATCACGGAGAAGAACGCCGACTACGAAATTTTCTATCGGACGCTCAAGGAGATCTGCACGGGGCTTTCCGAGCGCATTGCGGCGGACGGCGAGGGCGCGACGAAGTTCCTGACCGTGCATGTGACGGGCGCGGAGTCCTTCGATGCGGCGAAGCAGGTCGCGATGAGCGTCGCGAAGTCGCCGCTCGTCAAGACGGCGTTCTTCGGTGAAGATCCGAACTGGGGGCGCGTCATCTGCGCCGTCGGCTATGCGGGCGTGCCCATGACGCCCGAGAAAACCGTCGTGAAGTTCGGCGGCATTCCCGTCTATGCGAACGGCACGGGCGCTTCCTGCGATGCAGACGCCTTGCGCAAGGTCATGGGGCAGCATGACATCGTCATCGACGTCGAGATGGGCTTGGGCAATGCCGAAGCGACGGTCTGGACGTGCGACTTTTCCTATGAGTATGTGAAGATCAACGGCGAGTACCATACCTGAGGCGGTGAAGCGATGTTTGCGGCAAACGACAAGGCGGCGATCCTCGTCGAGGCGCTGCCTTATATACAGGAATTTTACGGCAAGACCGTCGTCATCAAGTACGGCGGCAACGCCATGATCAATGAAGAGCTCAAGGAAAAGGTCATGCAGGACGTGGCGCTGATGAAGTACGTCGGCATACAGCCCGTCATCGTGCATGGCGGCGGCCCCGAGATTACGGGATTTCTCGGCAAGGTAGGCAAGGAGACGGAGTTCATCAGCGGCCTGCGCGTGACGGATGAAGAAACGGTCGAGATCGCCGAGATGGTGCTCGACGGCAAGATCAACTCCGACATCGTGACGCTCCTCAATCGCCGCGGCGTCAGTGCTGTCGGCCTGTCAGGCAAGGATGCGAACCTCATCCACGCCCACAAGAAGCTCGCGACGGTCTACGAAGGGGAAGAGAGCCGGAAGGTGGACATCGGCTATGTCGGCCAGGTTGAAAAAATCGACACGCGCCTGCTGCGCGATCTCATCGCGCACGACTACATCCCCGTCATCGCGCCGATCGGCGTCGGTGCGGACGGCGAGAGCTACAACATCAATGCCGATGATGTGGCGGCGGAGATCGCGGGTGCGCTTGCGGCGGAAAAGCTCCTGCTCTTGACGGACGTCGAGGGCGTCTACAAGGATTACGAGGACAAATCATCCTTCATTTCGACGCTCACGGCAGCCGAGGCGCGCCGCTATATCGAGGACGGCACCTTGACGGGCGGCATGATCCCGAAGGTAGAAGCGTGCCTGAGGGCGCTCGATGCGGGTGCGGCAAAGACGCATATCATCGACGGCAGGCTCGGCCACTCCATCATCTTGGAAATCTTCACCTCGGCGGGCATCGGCACGCAGGTCGTGAAGTGACGGCGCATGGAAAAGCGGGGGAAATTATGAAAGAAACAGATGAAGCAATCTACGCGAAGGACGCGGCGGGCTATCTGCCCGTGTTCAACCGCTACAAGATCGTGCTCGATCACGGCGAGGGCGTCTACGTTTTCGACAACAACGGCAGGAAGTACATCGACTTCCTCGCGGGCATTGCGGTCAACGTACTCGGCCACGCCTATGCGCCGCTCGTCGAGACGATCGCCGAACAGGCGGGGCGCATGATCCATTGCTCGAATCTCTATTACACGCAGGCACAGGCGGATGCAGCGGAAAGGTTCGTGCGCCTCTCAGGGTTGGGCAAGGCGTTCTTCGCTAACTCGGGTGCGGAAGCGAACGAGGGCGCAATCAAGGTCGCGCACAAGTATGCGCACGCGAAAGATCCTGAAAAGTCGCAGATCATCACGGCGTGGCACAGTTTTCACGGACGCACGCTCGCGACATTGACCGCGACGGGACAGCCGAAATACCATGAGGGATTCGGCCCCTTGCCCGAGGGATTCGACTATGTGCATTACGGCAATATCGAAGAGCTTGAAAAGATGATGAGCGCGAAGACGTGCGCCGTCCTGCTCGAAACGATTCAAGGCGAGGGCGGCGTCCATGTGCCGACGGCAGAATACTTGAAGCGCGTGCGCGAGCTTTGCGACGAGCACGGCGCACTCTTGATCTTCGATGAGATCCAATGCGGCATGGGGCGCACGGGCAAGATGTTCGCTTACGAACATTTCGGCGTGCGACCCGACATCGTGACGCTCGCCAAGGGGCTGGCGGGCGGCGTGCCCATCGGCGCGTTCATCGTGAAGGACGAGGCGGCGGCTGCTCTCCATGCGGGCGATCACGGCACGACCTTCGGCGGCAATCCTCTCGCGTGCGCGGCGGCAAACGTCGTGCTCGACACGGTGCAGAAAGAGGGCATCTTGGGTCATGTCGACAAGGTCGGCGCGTATTTCCGTGAAAAGCTCGAAGGCTTTCAAAAGAAGTATCCGGCGCTCATCAAGGAAGTGCGCGGCATGGGGCTTCTTCTCGGCATGGAGCTTTCCATAGAGGGGCGCGGCATTGTCAACGAATGCTTGGAGCACGGCGCGATCATCAACTGCACGGCAGGAAATGTCCTGCGCTTCGTGCCGCCGTTGATCGTCAAGGAAGCGCACATCGACGAACTCTGTGCGATCTTGGAGCCGATTCTGGCGAAGTACGCCAAGGGCTGAAGGGGAGGAAAACGTATGTTAAAAGGCAGGGATTTACTTTCCATTCACGATCTTTCCGTTGAGGAGGTCGAGGCGATTCTCGCGCTTGCCGAAGAACTCAAGGCGATGCAGAAGGCGGGCATCGAGCACCGCGTTCTCGCGGGCAAGACGCTCGGCATGATCTTCGAGAAATCCTCGACGAGGACGCGCGTTTCCTTTGAGACAGGCATGTTTCAGCTCGGCGGACAGGCGCTCTTCCTCTCGAACCGCGACCTGCAGATCGGGCGCGGCGAGCCGATCAAGGATACGGCTCGCGTCCTCTCGCGCTATCTCGACGGCGTGATGATCCGCACCTTTGAGCATGAGAAGGCAGAGGAGTTCGCCAAGTATGCCGACATTCCCGTCATCAACGCCTTGACCGATCTCCTCCATCCGTGCCAGGCGCTGACCGACCTCCTGACGATTCGCGAACACAAGGGAAAGAATCTCAAAGGCCTGAAGATAGCGTACGTCGGCGACGGCAACAATATGACGCATTCTCTGATGTATGCGGCGGCAAAGACGGGCATGAACTTCGTCGCCGCGACGCCTGCAGACTACGCGCCCGATGAAGGGGTGACGCAGAGGGCGCAGGAAGATGCGAAGGAGACGGGCGCGAGCATCGCGCTCGTGACCGACTCGTTTGCAGCGGCGAAGGACGCCGACATCCTCGTGACGGACACATGGGCGAGTATGGGGCAGGAGGCGGAGCACGAGGAGCGCAAGAAAATTTTCGCGCCGTACCAGATCAACGGCGACCTGCTCGCCGCCGCCGACAAACGCGCCATCGTCATGCACTGCCTGCCCGCCTATCGCGGCGAGGAGATCACGGACGACGTCATGGAAGCATTCTCCGACGTCATCTTCGACGAGGCGGAGAACCGTCTGCATACGCAGAAGGCGATCATGGCGCTTTTGATGGCGGACTGACTTCATATTATCTGCAATCCCCGGCAGGAAAATTTTATGAAAGCGCGTATTCTTAAGGAGACGCTGAATTTATCAGTGCTTCCTTGATATAAACTATTCTAAGGAGCTGTTTTTCATGGCAAAGGCAAAAGTGAAGAAAGTCGTACTCGCATATTCGGGCGGTCTGGACACTTCCGTCATCATTCCGTGGCTCAAGGAGAACTATGACGGCTGCGAGGTCATCGCGGCGTGCGTGGACATCGGGCAGGGCGATGAGGTCGCGCCCGTGCACGACAAGGCGCTGAAGTCCGGCGCGTCGAAGGCATACGTCGAAGACCTCACGCAGGAATTTCTCGAAGACTACGTCTGGCCGACGCTCAAGGCACAGGCAGTCTACGAGGGCAAGTACCTTTTGGGCACGTCGTTTGCGCGTCCTCTGATCGCCAAGCGTCTCGTCGAGATTGCGAAAGCGGAGGGCGCGGACGCCATCGCGCACGGTGCGACGGGCAAGGGCAACGACCAGGTGCGCTTCGAGCTGACAGTCAAGGCTCTCGCGCCGAACCTCACGATCATCGCCCCGTGGCGCGAATGGGAACTTGGCGCGCGCACGGAGGAAATCGAGTACGCGAAGAAGCATGGCATCCCCGTCGCTGAGGAAAACAAGACGTACAGCATGGATCGCAACATCTGGCATCTGTCGCATGAAGGCTCCGACCTCGAAGATCCGTGGAACGAGCCGAAGAACGAGATGTTCCTCATATCGAAAGCTCCCGAGGACGCGCCCGACAAGCCCGAGTATGTCACGGTCGACTTCGAGAAGGGCATTCCCGTCGCCGTCAACGGCGAAAAGCTCGGCGCGGTCGAACTTTTGACGAAGCTCAATGAGATCGGTGCGCGAAACGGCGTGGGCATCACGGATATATGCGAGAACCGCCTCGTCGGCATGAAGTCGCGCGGCGTCTACGAGAATCCCGGCGGCGCGATCCTCTACTATGCGCACCGCGAGCTTGAGTACCTGTGCCTTGACCGCGCGACGTACCACTACAAGGAAGGCGTCGCCATTCGCTTCGGCGAACTCGTCTACGACGGCATGTGGTTCTGCCAGCTCAGGGAAGCGTTGCAGGCGTTCGTCGACAGCACGCAAGAGAGCGTCACGGGCACGGTGCGCCTGAAGCTCTACAAGGGCAATATCATCAGCGCCGGCTCGAAGTCGCCGTATTCGCTCTACAGTCAGGAATTCGTGACCTTTGAGCGCGACGAGGTCTACGACCAGTCCGACGCGACGGGCTTCATCAACCTCTTCGGTCTGCCCTTGAAGGTGCGTGCCCTTATGCAGGAAAAGGCAGGGAAGAAATGAGCGAACAGCTTTGGGGCGGTCGTTTCTCCAAGAGCACGGACGAGATGATCAACGATTTCCAGGCGTCGATTTCCTTCGACAAGCGCATGTACCGCGAGGATATTGCGGGCAGCATCGCGCACGCGAAGATGCTCGCCAAGTGCGGCATCATCGCGGAAACGGATAAAGATGCCATCATCTCCGGGCTGCGTGATATTCTGCAAAAAATCGAGCACGGCGACTTCGACTTTTCCGTCGCGCTCGAAGACATCCACATGAACGTCGAGAAGCGACTGACCGACGCGATCGGCGAGGCGGGCGGCAGGCTGCACACGGCACGCAGCCGCAATGACCAAGTCGCGCTCGACACGCACCTCTATGTGCGCGGGCAGACGCTCGCCGTGCTCGGCTGCATCGCCGATGTGCAGCGTGCGCTTGTCGAAACGGCGGAGCGCTATCCCGACGTGATCATGCCAGGCTACACGCACTTGCAGCGTGCGCAGCCGATCCTCTTCTCGCACCACATGCTCGCCTATTTCTCCATGCTTGCACGCGATTTCTCACGCTTCCTGGGCGTTTACGAGCGTGCGGACATCATGCCGCTCGGCGCGGGTGCGCTTGCAGGCACGACGTTCCCCATCGACCGTGAATTCGTGGCGGAGGAGCTTCACTTCGACGCCATTTACACGAACAGCCTCGATGCCGTCAGCGACCGCGACTACATCATGGAATTCCTCTCCGCTGCCTCCATCCTCATGGTGCATTTGTCGCGGCTCTCGGAAGAGATTATCCTCTGGTGCTCGCGCGAGTTCGCCTTCATTGAGCTTGACGACGCGCACTGCACAGGCTCTTCGATGATGCCGCAGAAGAAGAATCCCGACGTCTCCGAACTCGTGCGCGGCAAGACGGGACGCGTCATCGGTCACCTCATGGCGATGCTCACGATCGTCAAGGGCCTGCCTCTTGCTTACAACAAGGATTTGCAGGAGGACAAGGAAGGCGTGTTCGACGCCATCGACACGGTGAAATTCAGCCTCGCCGTCTACACCGCGCTCCTGCGCGGCATGACGGTCAAAGGCGACGTCATGAAACGCGCCGTCACGGAAGACTTCTCCAACGCCACCGACCTTGCCGACTACCTCGTGAAGAAAGGCATGCCGTTCAGAAAAGCGCACGCCGTCGCAGGACGCGCCGTGCATCTTTGCATTGAGCAGGGCAAGTGGCTCGAAGACATGACCATGGATGAATTCCGCGCCCTGTCCGACCTCTTTGAAGCGGACATAAAAGACGCCATTCGTCCCGAAACTTGCGTAAAGAACCGCAATTCCTTGGGTGGTACCTCGTACAGTCAGGTTGCATGGCAGCTTGAAAAGGCGAAAATGCTGCTTGCGGAGGAAGGCAGGAAGCAGGAAGAGTTGAAAAAGAAAGGGAGTCCTGTATAAGAAATCGTACGTCCCCCCATCCTTTGCTTATTATGACATATCGTGTAGAAAAGCAAAGGTGCACCAATAGCTGCCAGAATTCTTCCGCCCTGTTATTTATGACAGGGCGGCTGCAGATCATCTGTGATATAATTCACCTGTAAGAGTCTGTGTCACGGTCAAGAGGTCTGTCAGAATAGGAGGTCTTTATGAGAAACAAGATGCAAAAACTCATCGGCGGTCTTTTCGCGGCGGCTTGGATTGCCTCTCTGCCGCTGACCGCAGGGGCGGATGCTGTCATTCTGCACACGAACGACGTGCATTGCGGCGTCGCAAGGAACATCCATATCGCTGCCGTCACGCAGTACAAGCACGACTTGCAGAAGGAGAATCCAGCGGTCATTCTCGTCGATGCGGGCGATGCGGTGCAGGGAGAGCCGCTCGGCAGCCTCTCGCGCGGCGCGGCGCTCATCCGCATCATGAACCGTGCCGACTACGATTTCGCCATTCCCGGCAACCACGAGTACGATTTTGGCATGGAGCGCTTCCTGGAGCTTGCATCGCAGCTCAAGTGCGGCTACTACAGCTGCAATTTCATCGACAAGAGAACGAACGAGCCTGTATTCAAGACACATAAGATCGTCACGCTCGACGGCAAAAAAATCGCGCTGATCGGCGTGACGACACCGGAAACGATTGTCTCGTCGTCGCCGAAGGAGTTTCAGGATGAGAATGGCAAGTTCGTCTACAGCTTCCTCGAAGATGGGGACGGCTCGAAGCTCTATGGGGGGATTCAGAAGGCGGTCGATGAAGCGCGCGCAGAGGGAGCCGAGTACGTCATGCTCGTCGCCCATCTGGGCACGACGGGCGCCGTTCCCGTCTGGTCGAGCGGCGCCGTGGCTGCGCATACGAGCGGCATCGACGTCATCATCGACGGACATTCGCATGAGCAGTACACGCGCGTCGACAAGAACAAGGACGGCAAGGACGTCCTCGTCGAGCAGACGGGCACGAAGCTTGCGAGCGTCGGCAAGATCACTGTCCATGACGACGGCACGATCACGGGCGAACTCGTCAAAGGGCTGACGGCGGTCGATGCTGATGTCAAGCGGCTTGTCGATGCGGAACTCGCGCAGGCGGAGGCGCAGCTTGCCAAGCCTGTCGGCACGACGACCGTTGACCTCGTGACCGATGTCGACGGTGAATACCGCGTGCGCAGCGGCGAGACGAATCTCGGCGATTTTGTTGCAGATGCATTTCGCGCCTCGGTTCATGCTGATGTGGCGCTCGTCAATGGCGGCGGTTTTCGTGAGCCGATCTCGACAGGAAAAGTGACGTATAAGACGCTCGCAGCGCTGTTCCCCTTTACGAACAACCTTGTCGTCAGAAGTGTCACGGGGCAGCAACTTCTCGATGCGCTCGAAATGGGGGCGGCAAAGTATCCCGAAGAATCCGGCGGCTTTTTCCATGTTTCGGGAATTACCTACACTATTGACGCGCGTGTGCCGTCGTCGGTGGTTCAAAATGAGCAGGGCGGCTTTGTTCGTGTCGATGGAGCTTATCGTGTCAAGGATGTCATGGTCGGCGGCGTGCCGCTCGACTTGACGGAGGATTATACGGTCGTCAGCAATTCCTACATCATGAGGAACGGCGGCAACGGCATGACGATGTTCGACGGCACGCCGCTGCTGCGCGACACGGCGTTCTCCGACATCGACGCGATTGCCGACTACGTCAAAGAACAGGGCGGCGTCGTCGGCGAGGGCTACGAGAATCCTGCCGGCGCGGGGCGCATCACGATCCTTGAGTGAAGAGGCGAAGGATCTGCCTCTTTGACGCATGTCACTTTCTTCGCGATTTTTCAAGACTGCCGCATGGAATGTGCGGCGGTCTTCCTTTGTGGGAATTTTCGGTCAGTTGTAAAATGAAATCGGACACCTAGTGTAAACTACACGCACAAACGCCA
The DNA here is from genome assembly GCA_905373085.1 of uncultured Selenomonas sp. Taxonomy (GTDB): domain Bacteria; phylum Bacillota; class Negativicutes; order Selenomonadales; family Selenomonadaceae; genus Selenomonas. Next base: position 1,033 of record CAJPRR010000041.1, on the reverse strand, counting down.
TTATGTTCACAACTGAAGAAGCGTTTTGCTCCTCGGGATTTGATGCGAGAAACTGCCGCTGGAAATGATCGCGCGTGTGTCGGACATCTCCATGGACAAGATCCGGGAGATCGGCAGACTGCACAGCCTGCTTTGAAAAAGACATGGGGCACGCAGATGATGCAGGCAAAGATCACACAAATTTTCTTAATGTAGGTGAAATTGGGAGAATAGTTTTAAGAAGTGCTGTCGATACAGCGCTTCTTTTTTTGTATAGATCCCCATATCTTCATAGAAAATAATTGACTGTTAAATCTTAATGGGATATAATGGGACTATAAAACTATGAGTACCGAACGCTTGAGCTTCGTGGGAAAGGGAGAGAAAGTCATGTTCAAGAAAAGGAATTCGAAACGCTGGAAAGCGCTTTCACTGGCGATTGCCTTGTATGTAGGGGGGGGACAACTGTCTCTTAACCATGTTTATGCTGCGGATGTGACGGGTGGGGATGTGGTTGTTGATGCTGGGCATCCTGCTCCGGCACCCGTTGCGGCTGGTAATGCCCATGATATTCCAGGGGTGGCGGATAATCGTAATGTGACGGGAAACAAGTTGACAATCAGCGGTGTAAGTTTTGGCCCTGTATATGGTGGTTATACACTGGGAATGGGAAATGCCTCTGATAATGAAATTGTCGTCACGAATAATGCGACTAATAATGCCTTTGCCTATGGCGGTTGGTCGGCGAACGGGAATGCAACGAACAATACGATTACGCTGACGGGAACGGCATCGACGGCTTGGCATGGCAACATTAAATATTATGGTGGTTTCAGCAACAACTCGAGTGCAGACGTAAGAACGGGAAATACTCTGAGAGTTCAATCGAAGGGGCATAAAGCGCACGACCTGTTCAATTTTGAGAAACTCCAGTTTGATCTCAACTCTGGCATCCAATCCGGGGATCAAATGCTTCTCGTCAATTATCTTCAGACGGGAGCACAAACCTTTGATTGGAACAATATCGTGGTTACTGGTGGGGCAGACTGGGCAA
>CAJPRR010000040.1 GCA_905373085.1 uncultured Selenomonas sp. | reverse complement strand
GGACGTTAGCCTCCGGAGCTGAAAGCGTGGGTTCGACTCCCGCCGAGCGCACCATGTGATGATTTGAAGGAGGGCGCGGTTTCGCGCCCTTTTTATCATATCGGCGAGAGGCGGGAGGTACGATGAACGAGAAGGCGAACGCGGCGATGCGCCAGTTCCTCGAAGCGATGGGACTCGATCTTGCAGCATGCGGCATGGAAAAGACGCCGGAGCGCGTGACGGAGATGTTCGAGCTGCTTTTTTCGGGCTGCGGCGAAGATGCGTCTTTGGCCTGGGGCGAGCTTTTTGAGACGAAGGCGCATGGTCTGACGGCGGTGCAGCACATCCCTTTTTATTCGCTGTGCGAGCATCATCTCGTGCCGTTCTTCGGCGAGGCGCATATCGCCTATTTGCCGAGGGACGGCAAGGTCGCGGGCTTCAGCAGGTTCGTCCATGTCGTGAATCTCCTCGCGAGGAGGCCGCAGCTGCAGGAGCGGTTTACGCGCGAGATCGCGGACGCCGTGCTCGACGGGCTTTCGGCAGAGGGCGTGCTCGTCATCGTCGAGGCGCGTCAGCTGTGCATGATGATGCGCGGCGAGCTTGCGCCCGGAACGCGCACGCTGACTTCGGAAACGGGCGGCACGATCGCCGCCGATGCGGCTCTTGGCAAGACGGCATGGGATCTTCTGATGCGCGGAGCGAAGGAGGGATGAGGCAGATGAAGGTGAAGAGGCATTACCGACTGCCGTCGGGCAAGGAGCTGACGGTCGGCGAAGGGACGCTCGTCATGGGCATATTGAACGTGACGCCCGACTCTTTCTCAGACGGCGGCAAGTGGAACACGCTCGATAAGGCGCTCAACCACGCGCTTTCGATGGTCGAGGACGGCGCGGCGATCATCGACGTCGGCGCGGAGTCGTCGCGCCCGGGCTTCGTGCCCGTGTCGGCGGCAGAGGAGATCGAGCGGCTCGCGCCCTTCTTGGAGCATATAGCGCCGAGGATTCCCGTGCCGATCTCGATTGACACGTTCAAGGCGGAGACGGCACGCGCTGCCTTGCGGCTTGGCGCGGACCTCCTCAACGATATATGGGGTCTGCAGTACGCTGCGGAAGAACGCGGCGCGATGGCTCGCGTCGCAGCCGAATTCCACGCGCCCGCCGTCGTCATGCACAATCAGGCGGGCACGGCGTACAGGTCGGACGTCATCGAGGCCATGCGGGCGTTTTTCCGCGAGAGCCGCGCCATTGCTGAGGAGGCGGGCGTGGCGAAAGAGAGCCTGATCTTCGATCCGGGCATCGGCTTCGGCAAGACGCCCGAGACGAACATTGAGGTGCTGCATCGTCTGCATGAGCTGATGAAGCTCGACGGAGAAGCGTATCCGCTGCTTTTGGGCGCGAGCCGCAAGAGCTTCATCGGCTACGCGCTCGATCTTCCCGTAGAGGAGCGGCTCGAAGCGACGGGCGCGGCGACGGTGCTCGGCGTTGCCGCAGGCGCATCCATCGTGCGCGTGCACGACGTCAAGGCGATCGCACGCATGTGCCGCATGGCGGACGTCATCTTGGAGGGCGGGAAGCATGGACAGGATTGAGCTTTCGGGCATGGAGTTCTTCGGCTATCACGGCTGCTTTGCCGAAGAGCGGCAAACGGGACAGAGATTCATCGTCGATGCCGTGCTCTGCCTCGACCTCGCCGAAGCGGGGCGCACGGATGACCTCTGCAGGAGCGTCAATTATGCCGAGGTGTTCGAGGACGTGCGCACCATTGTCGAGGGAGAAGCGAAAAATCTCATCGAGGCGGCAGCGGAGGAGATTGCAGCGCATCTCCTCAAAAAGTATGCGGCGCTCACGCGCGTCGAAATCGCCGTGCACAAGCCCGAGGCGCCGCTTGCGGGCGCATTCCGCGACGTCTGCGTGCGCATCGCGAGGAGCCGCGCATGAGCGGCGCAGAGATGCGAGACAGCGAAGAAGTGAAAAACGTGCGTCTTACGGAGAGCGCGTCCGCACACAGTTGTCCGGGCCATGCGCCGGCGCCCTATCTCGTATACGTCGGTCTTGGAGCGAATCTTGGCGACCGCCGCGCTTCTTTGCGGCGAGCGTTGCGCCTTCTGGCTCATGTCGAGGATACGCGGCTTCTTCGTGTGTCCTCTTTTTATGAGACGCCGCCGTGGGGAAATGAGAAGCAGCCGCCGTTTCTCAACGCCTGCGCCGCCTTGGAGACGCGCCTTTTGCCCCTCGTGTTTCTGCGCCGCACGCAGCGCATCGAGCGTGCGCTCGGCCGCGTGCGCAAGGAGCATTGGGGGCCGCGCATGATCGACATCGACCTGCTGTTTGCCGAAGGGCACGAGAGCGCGCGGCAGGAGCTTCGCCTGCCGCATCCGTATCTTCACGAACGAGCCTTCGTCCTTCTGCCTCTGGCAGAGATTGCGCCTGGGCTGATCGTCCGAGGTCGGGGAATTGACGAGTGGCTGGCGGAGCTTTCGGATACCGCCGCTTGCCTCAGGCGCGGCGACGCATATCGTCCTAGAAAGAACGGAAGGAAGGTTTTTCTCCCAAAAGAAAAGCTATCTTTTCTTGTGAGAACATGGTAAAATAAGCGTGGATAATTGAGTTTTCATGAGAAGTGCGCCAAGGGACTTGGACGGCGCGTCTGTCCTAGCCGCAAAGTCTTAGGAGGAAAGAGAATGGCAAGGTTCAGCATAGCGGAAGCGCGTCAGCTGGAAAAAAGTCTTGCACCGATTTACGACCTTGTTCGCTTCGTGGATGCAAAGGCGTGCAAGGTGCTTCATTTCGAGGAGGACGGCTCCGTGCGGCGTGAGGGCCGCTGCTTCACCACGTGGGGCAGGGCGCACCGCTGTCGCTGCTGCACGAGCTTTTGCGCCGACAAGTCGCAGCATAAGATGGAAAAGGACGAAGTTGCCAACGACAAGATCTTTCATGTCCTTTCCGCCCCGATGGAATTGGAGATGCCCGACAAGAGCATCCTGCACTGTGCGATGGAACTTGTGACGAACTACCCGCGCAACACTGGAGCGCGTGAGCTGCGCGACCGTGACGTCCTGCAGCTGCTCTCGCGCGTGAAGGGCACGACGCATGCGGGCGTCCTGTGTTTCAACGTGGAAGACGTCTGCATCTATGCGAACCTTGAGGCCTACCGCCTTTTCCAAATACCGCCGGGAGAGCTGGAGCTTTTGCGGCGCTTCTTCGCCGCGTGGCTCAAGGATGAGAGTTGGGAATCCCCTTGGGAAAACACCGTATCATGGGAACAGGACTTCTTCCTCGAAGGCGAGCGGTTCGTCTACAAGGTGACGATGGCGAAGCTCTTCGACGCCGACGGTCGATACAAGGGATATTACTACGTCGTTCGCGACAAGCATGCTGAAGACGAAGTGCAGACGGAAGTCACGCCGTGGACGCGCGACAAGCTCACGGGTCTTTATGACCGCGAAGGCTTCTACGACGCCGTGCGTGACGAGCTTGACTACGGCATGAAGGACGGGCGCTGCATCGTTTGCTCGAATATCAAGGATTTCAAGCTTGTCAACGAGCTTCTCGGCGAGGAGAAGGGCAATGAGATACTGAAAGGCTTGGCGGGGTTCTTTGCCGAGCTGGCGATGGACTCGGGTGCGGCAGCCCGCCTGCACGGCGATCACTTCGCCGCCTACGTGGACAAGGCGCACTGCACGGAGAAGGAGCTTCTCAAAGGTCTGGAACTCTTGGGAAAGACTTTTGACAGCAGCGCCTACAAGCTGAACATCCATCTCGGCATCTATGAGATCGAGGAGCCGCAGATGCCCGTTTCCGTCATGTGCGACCGTGCGCACTTGGCGCTCTCCCGCTTGCGCAGCGAGAGCGGGAACCGGGTGGCGTTCTACGATGACGCCTTGATGGAGCGCACGCTGCGCGAAAAGGAGATCTTGGGCAGCTTCGAGGAAGGGCTGTCGAAGCGTCAGCTTGTCGTCTATCTGCAGCCGCAGGTTTCCACGGAGGGCGAACTGCTCGGCGCGGAAGCGCTCGTGCGTTGGAATCATCCCGAGAAGGGTCTCCTCGCGCCCGGGCAGTTCATCGGCATCTTGGAGAATGCGGGTCAGATTCATCGCCTTGACCGGTATGTCTGGGAAGAAGCGGCGGCGATCCTGAAAAGCTGGCAGGGCACGGAAAGGGAAGGGCTGACGATTTCCGTCAACATTTCCGTGAACGACATGCTCCATATTGACATCTTCCAGACCATGACGGATATTGTGGAACGTCATGGTATCGACGCCAAGCGGCTGAAGTTGGAAATCACGGAAACGGCTTTGATGGGCGACATCGAAAAGTATAGCAGGCTCATCACCAGATTGCAGGAGGCGGGCTTCGAGGTCGAGATCGACGACTTCGGCAGCGGCTATTCCTCGCTTTCCATGCTCAAGGATATCGAGGCGGACATTTTGAAGATCGACATGGGCTTCCTGCGCCAGACGGGCAACTCGAAGCGCAGTTCCGTCATATTGAACGCCGTCATTGCCATGGCGAAGTGGCTCGGCATGCGCGTCATCACGGAGGGCGTGGAGACGAAGGATCAGGTCGAGCATCTGAGATCGCTCGGCTGTGACATGTTCCAAGGCTATTTCTTTGCAAAGCCCATGCCCATCAAGGATTTCGAGGCAAAGTATTTTCAGCCGAACGGCGATTGAGGAAATTGCGGCATGACGACGCCATGCTGCAAAGGAGGTATGCTGGATATGAAAAAGAGCCGGATGAAACGGGCAGGACGGCGGGCCGCCGCTCTTGCCGCCTGCCTTTTTGCGGGAGGGAGTGCACAGGCGCTTGCCGCACGCATCGATCCGCAGGAGCTTGAGCAGCTGCGCGGCGTCGTCGGCATGCTGCTCGAAGACGTTGAAGAGTTTTATCACGTGACGCTCCTGATCGAATCGTTCATGATCTTCATGCTGCTGGCCTTGATCATCGTCGGACTCGTCGGCTATACAAAGCTGAGAAAAGAAGTCCGCGAGCTGCGGCGTCATGTCTATGGCGAGGCGGATATGGCAGCAGAGCCGCCCGAGGAGGTCGCTTCCCCTTTTGAATCGCTGCCGTCTTTTGAATCTGAACCGGAGCCGGAGCCTGAACCGGAGCCTGAACCTGAGCCTGAGGAGGAATCGCCGCCGATCGTGCGCTTTCTGGAGGGGTACAGCGAGGCGAACGATGTAGAAGACCCGGCTCTGCAGAAGACGCGTTTCCTCAGCCTCTTGGAAGAGTTTTCCGTCAAACGGTTCACATGCACGAATCCTGAAGCCAGGAAGGCGGATCCGAATGCGCCGCCGACCTTTGAGACGAAGGACGAAGGCGACTTCTGGGCGATTGAGAAGGAGGACGGTTCGGACGACTACTATGTCATTCCTGATCCGACGCTCCCTTACGGCGAAGAGCGCCATCGCTTCTGCGGCATGAAGGAAGCGTTCGCCTCGAACTACCAGGCGGGCAAGACGTACACGCACATGGAGGTCGAAGCTCCCGCGCGCTTCAACCTCATGGGCAGCCTCTGGGCGCCGCAGCGTCCCGGCAAGATCGTGCTGTCGGGCGAGCAGGACGCATAGAATGAAAAACTCCGGCAGGAAGGCTGCTTCCTGCCGGAGTTTTCGCTGTTTTAGGATGTGAAGATAAAATGACATTCGTCGGATTGGTGCAAGCATCTATACGCATAAATGCTTGCTTGGCGGATGTTTGCCACGGTTGTTCGTATGAGAGAAATTCAGTGAAAGGCAACGTTGATCTGTTTCTTTCTTAATGGAAAAATAATCTTGACAAAGAGCGCTTATCTGCATTAGTATACACTATAAAAGCATAAGATATAATTATCAAATGCTGTGTTTTTTAGTTATCGTTCATGGGAGGAATATGATGCGAAGTTTTTGCAAGAAATGGAAGAAGAGCAGGTACAGCCTTTTGACGGCAGGTGTTTTGTTGAGCTTGGGCATCAGCTCGTCTGCCTTGGCAGCGGAGCAGACCGGTACGGAGTTCAATAAAGGGCGTATAGATGGGGGCTTTGCCTTTGGCGGCAGCAGTGATTTTACGAAATACAAGGTTTGGGACAACAGCAGAAAAACGTATGAATTTGGCAAAGACAGCATCTTGAATGTGAAGTCGATTACAGGAGAAAGAAATCTGATCCGACTCAATGCGCCGGATGTTACGCTCACGCTGAATTCCAAGGACGAGTACGGCGTGCAGAGTTATTGCGGACGCCACTTCAAAGCAGGTCACAATTACAAGAAGGTCAAGGATGTCAATATCACGGTAAAAAAACTCGTACTCAATGTGGATTCAACCAAGATGAGCGGCGGCGGCAAAGAGACCTTCGGCATTGTCTGTGCGTCTGATCAGACAAAGAATGCGACCGTTACCGTGAACGGCGATGTTGATATTAACGTGAAGAGCAAATATTATAAAGATCCCGATGCGACGGGCGACGTGGATCCGACATTCACCAACGGCATCGCTACTACGCATCACGGCAATGTCGTAATCAATGGCAATGCGAAAATTCATGTGCGCGTACCGGAGCAGGCTGCAGCTTCACAGCATCGTCCGCCGGCGTTTTTGCGGCACTACTATGTCAACGGAATTTTTGCGGGACTGAACTACGATAATGATAAAGCGGGCAGTCGCGTCACAATCAACGGGGATGCTGATGTTGACGTCGATGGTACGGGCGTTCATGCCGGCGGTCGTTCGCTCATCACGATCAAAGGCGGCGGCGTGATACGCACGCAGAAGGATCCCAATTTGCCGCACTTTTCCTTAAATGCAGAAGAGGGCGTCATTCACATGAATGTGCGTCTCGATGCCGCAGGAAATGTCATAGGCGCCGGCGATCGTTCAACCAAAATCTATGGAAATATCGGTCTCATTGATCGTGAAGAAGATACGGGAAAGATCACAGGAACTTCGCCGACGACGATTAACTTGGGTTTGACAACGGCGGATTCTGTTTTTCATGGCGTTGTATTGGACGACTTCAAAGAGCATGGCAAGAATGAGCCGGGCAAAAAGGCGATTCGTGAAAATACGGGGCTGCGTATGTACCTGCAAAACGGCGCCGAGTGGCATAATGCCACATGGGGCACCTTGCTGCCCGAAACGCCTTGGCGCGGCGTAACGCATAAATTCACGGGCAGCAAGGTGCTTTCTCTTATGGGCGGCACGACGCCGGAGGCGGCAGGACGCATTTTCCAGGAAGATGAGCGCCCGATCCAAGTGGAAAAGTACAGTGGCTATACGCAGGTGCTATACAAGCATGATGCAGCCGATCCGACGAAGATTCAGGGCGGCGACGTCGTGATCAAGAAGGCTGCAGCGGGAAGCGGCATCACCCTGCGCACCGATGCTGCAGGTCTCGATACAAGCTCAGGTGCGCCGGAGGATAAGAACAAGGTCAATGCAGCGCTTCATGCTTTGGCGCAGAAGCTCTTCTACAGCGCCTATAAAGATGGGGAAGAGAACCTCAAAGGCAAGGTGGAGATCGCAGAAGGTCTGACGACGCCGAGCGCAGCGCTTCGCACCGAAAGTATGACCTATAAGCGCGAGAACGGGCAGGGGCAATATGCCTATCAAGCGTTGCCGCCCTCTGTCACCTATGGTCCGAGTGAAACCGTGATCATGAGAGAGACGAAAACGGCGCTGACCGCAGGCGTTTTGGCATGGCGCAACAACAACAACGATCTTGCGCGGCGCATGGGTGAGCTGCGTTTGAAGAATGCGGAGCGCGGCGCATGGGTCAAATATTTGGGCGGCAAGACGTTCATGAACGATCAAGGCGTCGATATGAGCCAGAGCTATGGCATCGTACAGGTTGGCTATGATCGTGACGTCAAGGATTGGACGGTCGGTGCGCTCGTTGACTACGGCAAGATGAAGAGCAGCAGCGCAGGCTCCAGTGCCGATGACCGTCTTGTGGGATTGGCGGTTTATGGCGTCAAGCAGCAGAAGGATGGCTCGTATCTCGACCTTATCGTGCGCGCCAACCGCCTGAGCGGCGATTTCACCGTGCGTAACAGCGCCGTCGAATTGTATGGCGATCATAAAAACCTTGGCTTCTCGGCGAGTGCGGAATATGGCAAACGCTTCGCGCAGCCCGGCGGCTTCTATATCGAGCCGAGCGCCGAGCTGACGTTGGGGCATCTGCAGGGCGATGACAGCACCGCACGCAACGGCAGCAATATCCTGCATGTGCGCCAGGATGCTTTCAACAGCGCCGTCGGCAAGTTGGGACTTGGGATCGGTCAGGAAACGAAAACGAGCAACGTATTTTTGAAGCTGGGTCTGGCGCATGAATTTGCCGGCGACCTTGATGTGCGCTATCATGAGCCGGGCTATACGCCGAAGAGCACGCATGTTTCCTTGAAAGATACATGGATGGAGATGGAAGCGGGCGGCAGCGTTCTCTTGAGTGACAAGGCGTATGCTTATACCAGCTACACGAGATCGTTCCGTACGGATGTTCATGACCATTGGCGCGTGGACGCAGGCGTGCGCTTCAGCTTCTAAGCGCTGAGACGTAGATTGCCGCAGGGAAATCGGGCGAGCGGCAAGATATATAAAGGGCTGTGCATGTGTCGAATTCGACGCATGCACAGCCCTTTTTGTATGGGTTCTTCGCGTATATTATGCTTGGAAGTCCTCGGCCTCCGCCGCATCGTGCTCGGGCAGCTCTTCGAGGAGCAGCGCCGTAGCGTCGACCCAGTCGCCCTTGTACGACTCGATCTTGCCGGCGTCGCAGAGCGCGGCGAGCTTCGGCTCGATCGGCAGGCGTGCGAGCAGCGGCAAGCAGTAGTCGCGGGCGATCTCCTCGATGTGGCTGTCGCCGAAGATCTTGTGCTCCTTCTCGCAGTCGGGGCACTTGAAGTACGCCATGTTTTCGATGATGCCGAGGATGGGGGCGTTCATCAGCCCGGCCATCTTGACCGCCTTCTCGACGATCATGGAGACAAGCTCCTGCGGCGAGGTCACGACGATGATGCCGTCGACGGGCAGCGACTGGAGCACGGTCAAGGGCACGTCGCCCGTTCCCGGCGGCATGTCGACGAAGAGATAGTCCTCATTCTCCCAGACGACGTCCTGCCAGAACTGCTGCACGACGCCCGCGACGATGGGGCCGCGCCAGACGACGGGGTCGGACTCGTCCTTCAAGAGCAGGTTGATCGACATGATGTCGATGCCGCCCGCGCTCTTCAAGGGTCGGATGCCTGCAGAATCGGCGTTCGCCTTCTCTACTTCGCCCTTGACGCCGAAGACCTTCGGGATTGAAGGCCCCGTGATGTCGGCGTCGAGCACGCCGACGCGATGCCCACGCCGCGCCATGGCAGTCGCGAGGAGCGCGGTGACGAGGGATTTGCCGACGCCGCCCTTGCCGCTCATGACGGCGATGACGCGCTTGACACTGCTGTGCTCGTTCGGCGGTGTAAGAAGGCTCTGCGGCTCCTGCTGTGCGCCGCCGCAGCCGCCCGCCGAGGAACAGCTGCTGCAGCCGCTGTTGCAATTTTCACTCATGATGAATCTCTCCTTTATCATGGAAAATATCTCTAATTTAATAAGGTATATCCTCTATATTAGCTGCTTTTTCTGAATTGTCAATAGGCATGTGATACGGCACGTTCATAGATGAACCTTATCATAAAAACTTTCAGATATAATTAAAATAATGATACTCTATCTCATTTACAACCTCCGAGGAACGTGCTATACTACATGCTAAGAAAATCTTGAAAGAAGGTGCAGTATGAATTTTTTGAAGAGGATGCTTCGTGGGAACGGCAAGGGACTGTTCCTGCTGGCTCTGTGCCTAGCGGCAGCGCTCCTGACGGCGGGCTGCGGCGGTGCGGCGGGGGATGCGCCCTCGGGCAGGAAGAAGGTCACGGTGACGACGTCGTTTCTCGCCGACATGACGAAGGAGCTGGCGGGCGACTACGTCGATATTGACCTCGTCATTCCGGCGGGAGAAGACCCGCATCTTTACGTCGCGCAGCCGGCGGATCTCAAAAAGCTCAAGGACGCCGATCTCGTGCTTTACCACGGGCTGCATTTCGAGGGCAAGATGGTCGAAATCCTTGAAAAGCGCGGGACGGCGGTGACGGCGGACTTCCCTGCGGATGCTGTACTGCGCATGGAAGAGGACGGCGAGAGCGTCGTTGACCCGCACTTCTGGTTCAGCATTGCGCTCTACAAGAAGGCGACGGAGAAGGCGGCGGAGAGTCTCTCCAAGCTCGTGCCCGAGCATGAGAAGGAGATCCGGGCGAACTGCGCCGCGTACCTCGCCAAGCTCGATGCGCTCGATGCCGAGGTCAAGGAGAAGATCGCCTCGATTCCCGAAGGCAAGCGCAACCTCGTCACGCCGCACGACGCTTTCAACTATTTCTCGAAGAGCTATGGCATGACGGTCGTCGCGCCGCAGGGCGTGAGCACGAATTCCGAGGTGGCGAATGCCGACATTGAAAAGACGGCGGACTTCATCGTCGCACACAAGGTCAAGGCGGTCTTCGCCGAGAGCACAACGAATCCCGAGCGCATGAAGAAGCTGCAGGAAATCGTGCGGTCGAAGGGCTTCGATGTCGAGATCGTCGGCGGCGAGGGCAATGAACTGTTTTCCGATTCGCTCGCACCCGCAGGGCAGAAGGGAGATACGTTCATCGACATGTATCGTTTTGACGTCGATCTGATCGTCAGTCATCTGAAGTAAGGAAAGGGAAGAAGGGCGGGCGACCGCCCTTTTTTGCTTTTGTCGTTCGATGCGGTCGAGTTGGCTGATTTTAGGGAAAGAAGGCGGAATATGGGAGAAAAGATGCTGCTTCATGTGGAGGATGTGACGATGGCGTACCGCGAGAGCGCGGTGCTCTGGGACATCGATCTCGATGTGCCGACGGGTGTGCGATGTGCGATCGTCGGGCCGAACGGCGCGGGAAAATCGACGCTCCTGAAGGGAGTCCTCGGCCTCGAAAAGCCCGTTGCGGGCTATGTGCGCCTTTGGGGCAAGACGATCGACGAGGTGCGCGAGCGCATCGCTTATGTGCCGCAGCGCGGCGCGGTCAACTGGGATTTTCCGACGACGGTGTTCGACGTCGTGCTCATGGGACGCTATGTGCATATCGGACTCATGCGCCGCCCGGGCAGGGAGGATCGCGAGAGGGCGCGGGCGGCGCTCGCTGAGATGCAGCTTGAAAAGCTCGCCGATCGCCAGATTTCGGAGCTGTCGGGCGGGCAGAAGCAGCGCGTCTTCATCGCGCGCGCACTCGCGCAGGAAAGCGATCTCTACATCATGGACGAGCCGCTCGCGGGCGTGGACGAGACGACGGAGCGCATCGTCATGGAGAAATTCGTCGCGCTGCAGAAGGCAAGGAAAACGGTGATCGCCGTGCATCATGACCTCTCGACGCTCGACATGTACTTCGACTATCTCGTCGTCCTGAACCGCACGATCAAGGCGAGCGGCTACTTGAAGGACATGGACAAGGAAGCGGCGCTCGCGCTCGCCTTCCGCTCGAAGGAGCGATGACGATGGAGATCTTGACGAACTATACCTTTCAGATCATCGCCCTCGGCACGGCGCTTCTCGCGGCGGTCGCGGCTCCCGTCGGCGCTCTGAGCGTCTACAAGGGGCAGAGCCTCATCGGCGACGCCATCGGGCATGCGACGTTTCCAGGCGTTGTCCTCGCCTTCATGGCGTTTTCGACGCGCAGTCCCGCCGTGCTGCTCGTCGGCGCGATGGCGGCGGCCGCCGTCACCTTTTTTGCCATTCAGGCGGCGCACGAGAACACGCGCGTCGGACTCAACGCGAACCTCGCGATCTTCCTCTCGGGCTTCTTCGGCCTCGGCATGGTCCTGAAGAGTTTCATTCAAGGGAACGAAGCCTATCGCGGCGCGTCGCAGGCGGGGCTTGAGACGTACATCTTCGGGCAGGCGGCGTACATGCTCGAAGCCGACGTGAAGCTTATCGCCTTCGTCGCTGCGCTCTGCGCGGCGCTGCTCTTCGCGTTCTACAAGGAACTCAAGGTCTTCGTCTTTGACGCCGAGTATGCGCGTGCCGTGGGTCTTCCCGTGAGCCTGCTGCAAGTCCTGCTTCCCTTTTTGACGATCGCCGTCATCGGCATCGGCATCAAGGCGGTCGGCGCGATTCTCATCAGCTCGTTCCTCATCATCCCGTGCGTCGCAGCGAGTCAATGGTCGGACAATTTTTCGCGCGTGCTCTTCCTGAGCGCCGTCTTCGGCGTCGTCGCCGCGCTCTTAGGCACCTATGCGAGCACGCTGGAGCAGGGAATGTCGACGGGGCCGAGCATCATCCTCGCGGCTTCTGCCATCGCCTTTTTGTCCATGTTCTTCGGCAAGCGGGGCGCGTTCAGAAAGCGCGGAAGGAGGGAAGAGGCATGACCGATTCTCTCGCTGTGCTCGCTTTGACGGCGGCGGCGTGCGCCCTGCCCGGCGTGTTCCTTCTGCTGCGCAATCTCTCGATGATGGCGGATGCGATCAGTCACACGGTGCTCCTCGGCATCGTGCTCGCGTTCTTTCTCGTGCGCGACCTCTCGTCGCCGTGGCTGCTTTTCGGCGCGGCGCTCATGGGCGTCGTCACGGTGCTGCTCGTCGAGCTTCTGGGAAAGACGAAGACGACGAAGAGCGACGACGCGATCGGCATCGTCTTTCCTATGCTCTTCTCACTCGCCGTCATCCTCATCAGCAAGTATGCGGGCAACGTGCACCTCGACACTGACATGGTGCTGATGGGCGAGGTCGTCTACGCAGGACTCGATACGGTGACGCTTTTCGGGCACGAGGTCGCGGCATCTGCCGTCAAGATGGGCGCGATCTTCCTCGTCAACGCGGCGTTCATCACGCTCTTTTACAAGGAACTCAAGCTTTCGACCTTCGACGAGGAGAATGCGCGTCTCATCGGCATGGCGACGGGCGCGATATTCTACGCGCTCATGACCTTGATCTCTTTGACGACGGTCGCGGCGTTCGACGCCGTCGGCTCGATCCTCGTCATCTCGTTCTTCATCGCTCCTGCAGCGACGGCGCTTCTCTTCACGAAGCGCCTGCATCACACGCTCCTTTTCGCCGTGCTCTTCGGCGTTGCGGGAAGCCTCGTCGGATTCGCGCTCGCGCTTCGCTTCAACGCTTCGATGGCGGGCATGTGCGCGCTCGCCAACATGCTCATCTACGTCGTCGCCGTCTTCGTCCATCCGAAGGGCGTCATCACGCGGCGCTTGAAGCGCATGCGGCGCAAGGCGCGGCTCAAGGAGGAACTTCTGATCATTCACCTCGGCACGCATACCGCCGAGAACCTCTACAGCGAGGAAAACGCCGTGCGCGACATCGCCGAGCACCTGCGCTGGAGCGAAAGGGAGATGCGGCATGTCAGCGAGAGGCTGAAGGAAGCCGGCATCGTGCGCCGCTCGGGCGGCTACTACCTGCTGACGGAAAAGGGCGAGGAACGCTATCGTGCGCTCTGCGAGGAGTATGTGCTCTGAAAGGAAGCCTCATGACTTGGGAGAAGCCGTACACGTTGAGAGAAGCAGCAAGGCAGCCGTTCGTCAGAGAGCGGCTGCCTTTTTGGGCAGGTACGGCGGTTTTTCGCGTTTTTCTTCATGAAGGGGCGGCGCTGTGGTATAATGCCAAGGAAGAAAAATTCGTGCAGAGGAGAGATGGTCATGATCGATATTGCCGCTTTGAGTCTGGATTATTGGGACGACTTGATGGTGCGCATGGCGCATCATTCTACGGCGATCGAGGGAAACACCTTGTCGCAGGGCGATACGAAGAGCCTGCTGCTCGATGGCTACATTCCGCGTGCCATGGAGCTTCGGGAAATGCACGAAGTTTTGAACTACAAGAGCTTCATGGACTTTCTGCAGCAGAGCTTGGCGAGGGAACGCGCCCTTTCGCTCGACTTCATCAAGGAAGTCCATGCCATGCTTTGCAAGGACGCGATCGAGGGCGTCGCCGGACGATTCAAAGAGATTCCGAATCTCATCGTCGGAGCGGATTTCGTCCCGACGCCGCCCTATCTCGTGTCGACGGATCTGCAGAACTGGCTGCTCGACCTCGCGGCGCAGCTGGCGGCGGCGAAGTCCGCCGAGGACAAGATCGCTGCCATCTGCCGACAGCACATCCGCTTCGAGCGCATCCACCCGTTTTCCGATGGCAACGGCCGTGTGGGGCGTGCACTCATCGCCTACAGCTGTCTGCAGGAAAAGGAAGCTCCGATCGTCATCCCCGTCGAAGAAAGGAAGCGTTATATGAACTATCTCAATACGGAGGATTTGCAGGGGTTCGTCGCTTTTGCGAAGGAGCTGCAGAAAGAGGAAGAGGAGCGGCTGCGGTTGTTCTGTGCGAAAAGGTAAAAGCGACTTTTCGTGGGACGCTTTCTTGCAATTCCATATCATTTGTACTATAATATAAAGGCATGGAACGAATGTGTTCCACAGAGTGAATGGTTCTCGATGGGAGGATGAAGAATGAAGAAGAAGCTTTTGGCAGCGGCGCTCGGCGCATTTGTGGGTCTGGGCATGTATGCGGCGCCGACGGATGCGCACGGCGTGTTCTATGCGAACCGCCTCGATCAGAAGGCGCTCGTGCTCGGCGAAGGCCCCTTGGACAACGCTTATGATCCTGCGTGCGTGCAGCGCATCGACGCCTATGATGTGAACTTCGAGCCGACGACGGTCGAGCGCGTCGATGCGGGCAACCATGTGATTGTTGTGCCGGGCGATGACCTCGGCGTGACGGCGACGTTCTTCGATTACGGCTATTTTGCCAAGACGACGGACGGCCAGGTCATTCCGACGCGCGACTATGAGAGCGTTGAAAATCTCAAGGCGGTGACGTACGCGCGCAAGTACAACGTGCATTACTGGAACGCGGCCGTGAAGCCGGGCGGCCTCTACAACGTGCCGATCCAGATCGTTCCCGCAGTCAATCCTCTGACGCTTCGCCGCGGTGACACGTTGCGCCTGCGCATCTACAAGGACGGCCAGCCGTATGCGAATGCGCCCGTCATTGCCGACGTGCTCGGCGATCTCACGACGGAAACGAACGCGGATGCGAACGGCTACATCACCGTGCATGTGGCGAACAACGGCCTCAACGTCATCGGCGTCGAAGTCGGCTTCCCCACGGACGATCCGATCGTGACGGAGAAGATCTTCAGCTCGCTTTCGTTCATCATTCCGGCCGAGTAAGAGCGGCTTCGATTCGTGAAACTATACGCGCTTAGGCGCAGTAAAAACACCGCAAGCAATGCTTGCGGTGTTTTTGCTTTTGCAGCGCATTCAGATGTTGATGCCGCATTCCTTGCGGATGGTATGTACCTGTTGCACGCAATCGCTCGCTAAAAAGTGAATCTTTCTTCAAATATGAACAAATTTCATTTTCATATTGAACTTTAACGAGGTATGTGCTATACTCACAGACGTGATAGGAATAACCGATATCAGCGGTATTCAGATAGAAAATTCTTGAAGGAGATGTTCTTGTGGAGAATACTTGGGAATTATTTCAAAAGGGCGGCCCTGTCATGTACGTCCTCTTGGTATGCTCGATCGTTGTCGCGGTCATCGCCATCGAGCGTTTTCGCTTCTACCGTCAGGCGGGAAGGGGCGCGAGCGATTTCGTCGCGAAGCTGCCGGAGCTTCTCAAGGGGCACGATTTGAAGCAGGCGGCGGAGGCGTGCCGCGTGGAGAACACGGCGCCCGCTTACATCGCCGAGATCGGCGTGCGTGCGGCGGCGGCGGGCGATGACTTGACGCTCGCGCTCGACACGG
>CAJPRR010000039.1 GCA_905373085.1 uncultured Selenomonas sp. | reverse complement strand
TTCCAAACCTCGTCCTTGAACTGATCGGTCCAGCCGTCAAACTTCGCTCCGTTTCGCCATGCCGTCTCGATGACGGCGGAGAGCCTGCGGTCGCCGCGCGAAAGCGCCCCTTCCAAGACGCTCGCGCGTGCGTCATGGTAGCGGAAGACGATCGCTCGGTCGCGTATGCTCTCCTTCAAGAGCCGCTGCCTGCGCTCGAACTCTTCCTGCGGCACCTGCGCGAACCACTGGAACGGCGTGTACGCCTTGGGCACGAAGCAGGAGACGGACACCGTGACCTTGACGCCGCGCTTCCCCTTGACCTCCTTGTAGCAGTCGACGACCTTCTGCGCGAGATTCGCGATGCCGACGATGTCCTCGTCCGTCTCGGTCGGCAGTCCCATCATGAAGTAGAGCTTGACCGCCTTCCAGCCCTGCTCGAACGCCGTGCGCACCGAGTGCAGCAGGTCGTCTTCCGTCACGTTCTTGTTGATGACGTCGCGCAGGCGCTGCGTGCCCGCCTCGGGCGCGAACGTCAGGCCGCTCTTTCGCACCTGCTGCAATCGCTCGGCGATGTCGACGGAGAAGCTGTCGATGCGCAAGGACGGCAGAGAAAAGCTCACGCGCTCGCCCTCGGTATCGGCAAGAAGAGCGTCGACAAGCGGCGAAAGGCACGAGTAATCGGCGGACGAGAGCGACGTCAGGGACATCTCATTGTAGCCCGTCGAGTCAAAGAGCGTGCGCGCCAAAGATTTCAGCGTCTCGGGACGGCGCTCGCGCACGGGACGGTACGCCATGCCCGCCTGACAGAAGCGGCAGCCACGCGTGCAGCCGCGAAAGAGTTCCAGCATGAGGCGGTCGTGCACGATGCCGAGGTACGGCACGACGGGTTTCTCCAAAAAAGGCGTCGCGTCGAGATCCTTGGCGACGCGCCGATAGATTTGCGGCGAAGCCGCCTCGTCGAGGACGCGAAGCCCCGTGAACATGCCTGCCGCATCGTACTCGGGCGCATAAAAGGACGGCACGTAGACGCCCGGAATCCGCGCAGCGCGGCGCAGGAAGCCGCGTCTGCCGTCCGGCCGCCCCGCCTTCTTCCATGCGATCAAAGCGTCACACACTTCTGCAACGATCTCCTCGCCGTCGCCGAGCACGAAGAAGTCGAAGAAGTCGGCGATCGGTTCCGTATTGTATACGCAAGGACCGCCGCCGATGACGAAAGGATGCGCCTCTGCGCGCTCCGCCGCATGGAGCGGAATTCCAGCGAGGTCAAGCATGTTGAGCGTGTTCGTGATGAGAAGCTCGTACTGCAGCGAGAAGCCGATGACATCGAAGGAAGAAATCTCCTGGAAGGTTTCGAGCGAGAAGAGCGGAACGCCGCGTCGGCGCATCTCCTCTTCCATATCGAGCCAGGGCGCATAAACACGTTCCGCCGCGACATCATCGCGGCGGTTCAAAATCTCGTAGAGAATCTTCAGGCCGAGGTTTGACATGCCGACCTCGTAGACGTCCGCCATCGCGAGCGCGATGCGGCAAAGGACGGCGGCGGAATCCTTCGGCTGCGTGTTCCATTCGCCGCCCGTATAGCGTGCGGGCTTCTCGACAGCCTGAAGCATCTCCTGTTCCAACTTGACCATAAATCCTCCCTGGAATAAATCCTTCCTCAGAATACAAACTTCGCCTTTCGCATGTGGATGTTGAGCAAGATCGTGATCGCGATCATGTTCGTCGTCAAAGAACTGACGCCGTAGCTCATGAGCGGCAGCGGTATGCCCGTGACAGGCATGATGCCCGTCGTCATGCCGACGTTGACGAGAACGTGGAAGGCGAGCATCGAGGTGATGCCGACGGCGAGCAGGCGGCCGAACGCGTCGTTCGCGTCACGCGCGATCTTCACGCCGCGCCAGAGCACGACGAGGTACAAAAGGAGCAGCGCCGCCGCGCCGACGAAGCCCAGTTCCTCGCCAACGACGGCGAAGATGAAGTCCGTATGGTTCTCGGGCAGGAAGTTCAGCTGGCTCTGCGTGCCGCCGAAAAGCCCCTTGCCGAAGATCAGCCCCGAACCGATGGCGATCTTCGACTGGATGATGTGATAGCCAGAGCCAAGCGGGTCGACGCTCGGATCAAGGAAGACCTTGAGCCGCATCTTCTGATAGTCTTTTAAAAAATGCCAGAGCAGAGGCGATACCGCTATGCCCGCCGCAAAGGATAGAGCGAGTATGCGGAGGTTCACGCCTGCGACGAAGATCATGCCGAGGAGAATGGCGATGAAGACGAGCGACGTGCCGAGATCGGGCTGCTTGAGGACGAGCAGGAACGGCAGCGCCACATAGCCGACGACGGGCAGGATGTCGCTTATGGTGTTGAGCTTTCCCACGCGGTCTTCCAGCATGGCGGCGAGCGCGACGATCATGATGATCTTCGAGAACTCCGACGGCTGCAGGGTGATGGGGCCGAGCTGGATCCAGCGCTGTGCGCCGAGCGCCGTCTGCCCGATGAGCATGACGAGGAAGAGCATGACGGCATTGAAGATGTAGAGATTCCTGCCGTAGTTCTGCAGCGCCTTGTAATCAAAGTTCATGAGGAATATGGCGAAAAGCACGTTCAAGACGACGAAAGCGCCCTGCTTCTGCACGAACCAGTAGTGATCGCCGCCCGCCGTATTGATGTGCGTGGCGCTGCCGATGACGATGAGGCTCATGACGATGATCGCCGCCGCCGCAGAGATCAATGTGAAGTCCATGCGCCTGAGCCAACGCTTGTTCATTTTCCCCTGCGCCTCCTAGCGTCCGCTGCTTTCCTTGGGCTTCATTCGGCTCACGGGAATGTTCGCGATGAGCGCGACGGAATCCTGATCGTTGGCGAGCGAGATCTCCATGTCCTTCTGATTGATTTCCACATAGTTGGAAATGACGTGGATGATGTCCGTCTTGATCTTGTCCATGACCTCGGGCGAAACGCTCAAGCGATCGTGGATCAGGACGACCTTCAGTCGGTCATGAGCGATCTCGCGCGACGATTTGCCGGACTTGCCGAAAATCTTGAGCAAAGCTTCAATCATCGCGCTTCCCCCTTCCGAGGATCATGTTCTTGAGGCGCTGCAGAAAGCTCTCGTTCGGCGCTTCAAGGAAGGGCACGTCCTCGCCCAGGATGCGCGAGACGACGTTGGCATACGCCTTGCCCGCGAGCGAGTTCGCGTTGTCGACGACCGGCTCGCCGCGGTTCGCCGAGTCGATGACCTTCTCGTCGTCGGGAATCTGTCCGATGCACGGCAAGGACAGGATGTCGTTGATCGCGTCCATGTCGAGCATCGTGCCGTCCTTGACCATCTGCGAGCGGATGCGGTTGACGACGAGCTTGATCTCCTTGCCGTCGTTCTGCAGTCTGCCGATGATCTTGTCGGCGTCGCGCACGGCGGCGATCTCGGGCATCGTGACGACGATCGCCCAATCCGCTGCGATGACCGCCGTCTGGAAGCCCTGCTCAATGCCCGCCGGGCAATCGACGAGGATGTAGTCGAACTCCGCCTTCATCTCGGCGATGAGCTCCTTCATCTGCTCCGGCTCGATCGCCGACTTGTCCGCGACCTGCGACGTCGGCATCAGAAAGAGCGTCTCATACTTCTTGTGGCGCACGAGCGCCCGCTTGTACGTCGTGCGCTTCTGTATGACGTCGACGAGCGTGTAGACGATGCGTCGTTCGAGTCCCAGGAGCAGGTCGAGATTCCTGAGTCCCGTATCAGTGTCGATGAGCACGACCTTCTTGCCGCGCTTCGCGAGTCCCACGCCAATATTCGCCGTGGTCGTCGTCTTGCCGACCCCGCCTTTTCCCGATGTGATAACGATAACTTCTGCCATCGGCTGCCTCCTACCTTTCTATCGGTTCAATCACGATTCGTCCATCCTGCACGCTCGCCCGTTCGGCAAGCTCCGGCTTTTCATACTGCTCGGGCGACTGCGCTATGACGTCGGCGATGCGGATCTGCACGGGCATCAAGTGATCGGCGATGATGATGGCGTCCCTGTCGCCGTAAGCTCCTGCGTGGACGATGCCGCGGCATGTGCCGCGAATGTCGATGCTGCCGCCCGCGATGACCTGTGCGCCGGGGTTCACGTTGCCGAGGATGAGCACCGATCCCTGGCTCTGCACCTCCTGACCGCCGCGAAGCGTGCGGTTCACGACGAGCATCTGCACGTCCTTCTTATCTGCGGCCGGCTCCGCCTTCGCCTCGGAAGGCTCCGCCTTCTTCATGCCGAGGACGGCGCCCGCTCTCGCAGCTGCCGCCCCTCCTCCTGCTGCGCCGACGAGAGGCTTCTTCACGCCGGCCTCCTCCTTCATCTCACGGAAGTACAGCCCGTGCTGCAGAAAGAGCTTCTTCAGCGCGAGGCTTTCCTTCGCCGTGAACGTCCCCGTGCGCCACTCGATGACCGTGCCGCGCCGAAAGAACAGGGCGCTCGATTCCAGCTTTTCACGAATCTCGCGCTCGACCGCAGAAAACTCAGGCTTTCCTGCCAGCACGAGCAGAAGCCCCGTCTTCAGCCCCTTGAACAATACGCTTTCTTTCTCCATAATTTCCTCGCTTTTGCGTGTGCGGCAAGACGCCGCACGGGGGATTCAAGGAACGGTTCCAACACCTTTGACGGAATCATTCCTCCTTGCTCAACAACTCTATTATATCAAGATTTTTGCCGCGCCGCCACTTCTTGGCGGACGGCCTTGACTTCGGGCGTATCGAGGCCAAAAGCCGCATCGAGGATCTTCTTGCCGATCGGCACGGCGGACAGCGAGCCGAAACCGCCCTGCTCGACGATGACCGCGACGACGACCGTCGGATTGTTGAACGGCCCGTAGGCGACGAACCAGCCGTGATCGCGCCCCTGCGAGTTCTCCGCCGTGCCCGTCTTGCCCGCGATGTCGACGGGATACTGTGCACCGAAAGCCGCCGCCGCCGTACCGTACTTCGTGACGTCCCTGAGTCCCTGCTGCACGAGCGAGATGACCTCGGGGCGCACGTCGAGCACGCCGATGCGCTTGGGCTTTACCGTCTCGACCGTCCTGCCCTCAGGACTGACGATGCGCTGCACGAGATGCGGCTGATAGCGGTCGCCGTTCGCCGCGATCGCGCCCATGATGGCTGCCGCCTGCACCGGCGTCACAAGGTCGAAGCCCTGCCCGATCGCCGCATCGAAGGTCTCCGACAGATACCAGTCGTCCTCGTAGACCTTCTTCTTGTACTCGCGGCTCGGCACGAGGCCTTCGGCCTCGTAGGGCAGGTCGATGCCCGTTTTCGAGCCGACGCCGAACATGCGCGCATACTCGCCGAGGCGATCGACGCCAAGGCGGTTGCCCATCTCGTAGAAGTAGACGTTGTCCGAATGGGCGAGCGCCTGGATGAAGTTGATCGGGCCGAGCGCCTCGCCGCCCGCGTTGCCCTTGGGGATGATCCAATGGCGTCCGGAATCATAGATGATCTCATTCGGCGAGACGACATTTTCCTGCAGCGCGGCCGTGCCCGTGACGATCTTGAAGGTCGATCCGGGCGGGTATTCGCCCGTGATCGCCTTGTTGTCCATCGGATGATACGGGTTCTCGTTGATGACTTTCCAATCTTTCGTCGATATGCCGTTGACAAAGAGGTTCGGATCGAACGACGGGCGGCTCACGAGAGCGAGCACCTCGCCCGTCTGCGGGTTCATGACGACGGCTGCCGCCGCATGGGCTCCGATGGCGGAAAGCTGCTGGTCGATGGCTCGCTCGGCGGCGACTTGGATCGTCGCGTCGATCGTCAGGACGAGGTCATTGCCCGCGACAGGCTCTTTCGTGCCGAGGTTGTTCACGGGCTTGCCCGCGACATCGACCTCGACCTGCCTGCCGCCGTCCGTGCCGCGCACCGTCTTGTCATAGACGCGCTCCAAGCCAAACTTGCCGACGATGTCGCCCGACTTGTAGCCTTCCTCCTTGCGCTTTTCCAGCTCCTCGTTGCTGATCTCGCTGACGTAGCCGAAGACGTGTGCGCCCCACGTCTTGTAGATATAGTCGCGAATCGGCTGCGCCTCGATCATGACGCCCGGATACTTGTCGCGCTGTTCCTCGATGATCGTGTAAACTTCAGGGCCAATGTCCTGCTTGATGCGTATGGGATCGAAGCCCACATGCGCGTCGATCTTCTTGTGGATCTCTTCCGTCGGCACATGGAGGAGGACGGACAATCGCTCGATGACGTCCTCGGGAATCGTACCCGACAGCGGCAAGAGCGACACGGTGAAACTCGGGCGGTTCATGACGAGCGGCGTGCCGTTGCGGTCGAAGAAGTTGCCGCGCGGCGCGACGCTCGGGATGATGCGGATGCGATTGCCGTCCGCGAGACTCGCATAGTAGTCGCCGTCGTAGATCTGGAGATAGACGAGCCGCAGGAGCAGCACGGTGATGACGGCGATGATGACGCCGCCGAGCACGCGCATGCGCCCTGCATACTCGTTTTCATTTTCTTCCAAAGGTATATCTCCCCATTCAGACAAGAAGACGCCCCGCGAGGCGCCTTGACCATTACCATGAAAGTCCAAGAAGTCAAGCCGAAGGCGCAGACGGATTGGGCAGCTTTCATTAACGGCGGCGCACAATGTCCACGAAGCGGACGTTTGTGCGTGCAGCTTTCTCAAGGATGCTCTTCTTTGAAGCGACATCTCCCTGCATGCTACTTCCGCTTCCCCAGCCATTCTTTCATGCGGCTCGTCGCACGATAGACAGGATAGGCGAAAAAGACGTTCCAGCAGAGCGCCGGAAGGAGCGTCTTGACGATGTAGAACAGGCTGAACCCGTAGCCGAGAAGCAGCATGAGAACGAAAACGAAGAAATAGTGCGCGACCGTCGCCCACATCGTCGCCATCGCGGGCAGGAACACGGGATCCTTGAACACGTTGCGCGAAAATGCGCCCGTGGCATAGCCGATGACCGTCAGGGCAAAAACGTCCATGCCGAAGAACATGCCCGTGGCAAGATCCTGCAGAAGTCCCGTCATGAATCCCAGGAAAGCTCCCTGCCGCGCCCCGTAAAGGAGACTCCACGAGATGGTCAGAACCAGCATGAGGTTCACCGAGACGCCGTTCCACGAAAATATGGGAAAAAACGATGTCTGCAGGACGAAGATGGCGAGCACGAACGCGATCCAAAGGAAGATCTTGCGGTAGCTGATCATGGCCGCGCACCTGCCTCGCGCTTCTGCGCACCCTGCGGCTGTGCGGCGGGCTGGGCGTTCTGCTGTTTCGGCGGCTGCTTCGGCTGCGACGGTGCGGCAGGCTGAGGAGGCGCAGGCGTAGGCTGCGATGCCGCACGCTTCGCCTCTTCAGCCGCCGCCTTCTCGGCGGCCGGATCCGTCTCCGTGCCCGGCGTTTGCGCGGGCGGCGTGATCGGCGCGGGCGGCGCCTCGCGCGACGCCACGATGACGGCGACGTCCTCCAGTCGCTGGAAATCGACGGCAGGCTCCAAGACCGCATACTTCAAGAGGCCGCCCTCGTCGTTCTTCAGCATCTTGACCGTGCCGACGAGGATGCCCTTCGGATAGACGCCGCCGTAGCCTGACGTCACGACGACATCACCTTCGATGACATCGGCGGATTTCGGGATGTTCTTCATGCGCGGCATCAGAGGATTGGCCGGATCGCCCTCGACGATGCCCGCGACGCGCGATTCCTGCCGCTGCACGAGCGTGCCGACGGCGGCTCGCGGATCGAGGATCAGCCGCACCTTCGAAGAGTACGGCGCGGCTTCGACGACGACGCCGACAAGCCCCTTCTCCGTCACGACAGGCATGTTCTCATGCACGCCGCTCGAAGTGCCGCGGTCGATGACGATGACGCCCGACCACGTCGCATAGTCGCGCCCGATGACGCGAGCCGCCACGAGATCGAACTGCGTCTTCGTCTGCTTGTAGCCGAGAAGCGCCTTGAGACGCACGTTCTCGGCAAGCGCCTCGTTCGCTTCGAGATTCTGCACGCGCAGTTCCTCCACCTCGTTCTTCAGCATACGATTCTGGTCGTAGACGTAATAGATTTCCCAAAACTCCGTGCCGAGATAGTGGATCTTGTCGCCGGCCCATGCCGTCATGGACTGGAAGGGGCGCAGCACCGTCGCGGCGGCACGGCTCAAGAACGGGGAATGAAACCTGCCCTTTCCTGCAAAGAACACCAAGCAGAGGACGCAGACGAGCGAAACGAGGAGCAGCCAGACCTTGCGGTTCGAGTCTTGGTCGTCTCTGCGTATGCGGCTCATTGTCTCAACTTCTTGGAAATCATCACGACGCGCTTTAAGAGCTCGATGTTTTCAAGCGACTTTCCCGTGCCCTCGCCGACACAGGACAAGGGATCTTCCGCGATGAGGACGGGCATGCCCGTCTCGTGGCTCAAAAGCTTGTCGAGGTTCGTCAGGAGTGCGCCGCCGCCCGTCATCATGATGCCGTGATCCATGACGTCGGCCGCCAATTCCGGCGGCGTCTTTTCGAGCGTTCCCTTGACGGCGTCGACAATCTTGTAGATCGGCTCGTTCAAGGCTTCCCTGACCTCGCTCGCGCGAATCGAGAGCGTCTTCGGCAAGCCGCTGACGAGGTCGCGGCCGCGGATGTCCATGTCGCGGTCGACATCGGGCGTCACGATGGCGGAACCGATCGTGATCTTGATCTCCTCCGCCGTGCGCTCGCCGATCATGAGGTTGTACTGGCGCTTGATGTACTGCACGATGGAAGAGTCCATCTCATCGCCGCCGATGCGGATCGAGCGGCTCGTGACGATGCCGCCGAGCGAGATGACGGCGATCTCCGTCGTGCCGCCGCCGATGTCAACGACCATGCTTCCCGTCGCCTCCTCGACGGGAAGACCTGCGCCGATCGCCGCCGCCATCGGCTCTTCGATGAGATAAGCCTCACGCGCTCCCGCCTGCTGCGCCGCGTCGATGACGGCGCGCTTTTCCACCTCGGTCACGCCCGAGGGCACGCCAACGACGACGCGCGGACGCACGAAGGACTTCGTGTTCATCGACTTTCGGATGAAGTACTTGAGCATCGCCTGCGTCACGTCGAAGTCGGCGATGACGCCGTCCTTCATCGGACGGATGGCGATGATGTTGCCCGGCGTCCTGCCGATCATGCGCTTCGCGTCCTCGCCGACGGCGAGCACCTCTCCGTTCTCACTCTTTATCGCTACGACAGACGGCTCGCGCAGAACGATGCCCCTGCCTTTCACATGCACCAATGTATTCGCGGTTCCAAGGTCGATGCCCATATCGCGGGACAAGCCACCAAAAAGACTCCACATGTTGAAATAAAACTCCCTTCTCTTCACACGCATCCCATAAAACACGTCTGCAAAAATCTGTCAAAAAGCCTTGTCAATCATAGATGTAAGGGCTGATGAAGATACGTGTTCTATTGTATCATACCTTCTTCTTTTAGGGAAATAAATTTATCATAACCTACGATGACGTGATCGAGAACGGGGATGTCCATGATCTCCCCCGCCTCCACCATGCGGCGCGTCACGGCGAGATCCTCGCCGCTCGGCGCAGGATCGCCCGACGGATGGTTGTGGACGAGGATGACGGAGGCCGCCGACTGTTCGATCGCCGCCTGGAACACCTCGCGCGGATGGACGACGGAAGACGTGAGCGTTCCCACGGAGATCGTCTTCAAGGCAAGGATGTGGTTTTTCGCATTCAAAAGCAGCACGGCGAAGTGCTCCCTGCGCTCGAAGCGAAAGCGCGGCATGACGTAGGAAGCGGCGTCGGCAGGGCCGTGCACAACCGTCCGAGCCTCCGCCGCCTTGAGCGCGAGTCGCCGTCCGAGTTCGACGGCGGCGAGGATCGTCGCCGCCTTCGCCATGCCCACGCCCTTGATGGACGAAAGCTCTTTCGCGCTCATCTGCGTGATGGCGGCAAGTCCGCGCTCCTTGTAGAGCGCGAGCACCTTCTCGGCGACGCGGAGCGCCGAATCGTTCTTGACGCCCGTGCGCAGGAGAACGGCGAGCAGTTCCGTGTTGGAAAGGCTCGCCGCGCCCTCGGACAGAAGCCTTTCACGCGGCCGTTCGTCGACGGGCAAGTCACGCACGAGAAGCGTCATAGAGATCGACCCCCGCTCTTTCTGCCAGAACTGCCGCCGCATGAAGCGGCAGTCCGACGACGTTCGAAAACGAGCCTTCGACGCGCTCGACGAAGACGGCGGCGCGTCCCTGCACCGCATAGGCGCCCGCCTTGCCCAGAGGCTCGCCCGTGGCGACGTAACGCGCGATCGCCTCTTCTGAAAGCGGCGCAAAGAAGACGCGCGTCTTCTCGACCGTCGAAAACTCCCGGCCTCCCCTGCACCAAGCGACGCCCGTCAGGACGTCGTGCGCATGTCCCGAGAGCGCGGCGAGCATCGCGCACGCCTCCCCCTCGTCTGCGGGCTTGCCGAAGATGCATGCGCCCTGCGCGACGACGGTATCGGCGCCGAGCACAGGAAGCGAGGCGTGCGCTGCCACGGCACGCGCCTTGGCAAGCGCATTGATGCGGACAAGCTCCTCCGCCGTCTTCGCCTCTCGCACCTCTTCAGCCTCGCTCACTTCCACGCGGAACGAGGCGCCGATCTGCGCGAGAAGATCGCGGCGGCGCGGCGAAGCCGATGCCAGGATGAACATGGATCTTTCCCCCTCAAGGAATTACGGACAAAAGGATGACGCTGAATTTATCAACGCTCCCTCAATAACGTCGAAAAAGAATGAGCGCTACGATGACGCCGACGAGGCTCATGATGTTCGGCGTGAAAGAAAGGCCGAAACTCACGCTGACGACGAAGAGATCAAGTGCAACGGGCGCCAAGACGAACGCCGGATGCGTCTCAGAAAGAAGCGGCGCAATCGAAGAAAGCGCCTCCACGCCGCGCAGAGCCTCGCCCAGAAGCCCGCCGAGCACCGCGCCTGTAAGAACGAATACAGCGCACATGCCGAAGCCGCGCCCCGAAGAAAATTTCACCAAGAATCCCTCCAAAGGAAACACCGCTTGCTCCGACGGCCTTAAGGAATCACCGATAATTTCAGTCGCCCATCTTCCCACATCCGGGCGGCTTCCTTTCATCCGCACTTCCTCAGTGAACCCGCCGACAGTCAAACGGCGCTGCATGATTGATTGCTCCTGCCTCTTTTCTAGCCGCGCGACATAAATCCTGCTCGACTAAGGTCATTTCTTTCGCGTGCCGCAAAAAAAGAAAACCTCCCCCGCAAGCGAGGGAGGCAAAAAGACAGATTACATCAGATAGCGCAGGTAGACGTAGACCGTCGACGTGAGGATCGTCAGGATCATCAGCGGGAAGCCGACCATCATGAAGCGGACGAACGTCATGGGGACGCCCCTCTCCGCCGCCATGCCCGCGACGATGACGTTTGCAGACGCACCGATGATCGTGCCATTGCCGCCAAGGCAGGCGCCGAGCGCGAGGCTCCACCAGACCGGCTCAAGGTTTGAAACGCCCATCGACCCCATGTCCTGAATCAGCGGGATCATCGTCGCAACGAACGGAATATTGTCGAGGAACGCCGAGACGATCGCGCTCATCCACAGGACGAGCATCGACGTCTTCGTCACGTCGCCGCCCGTGAGATTGACGCCCTGCACCGCAAGATCGCGGATGACGCCCGTCTCCACGAGGCCGCCGACGGCGATGAAGAGACCGATGAAGAAGAAGATCGTCGGCCACTCGACGCCGTGCATCGCGTGCTCGACGAACTCTTCCTTGCCGACCAGAAGGAGCAGGAGGAACGCGCCCGCAATCGCGATGAGCGAGGACTCAAGACCCGTGAGCGAATGAAGGAAGAACATCAAGATGACCAGTCCAAGCACGAACAGGCACTTCCTGAGAAGCGGGATGTCCTTGAGCTCGTCCCGCTCGTTCTCCTGCATCACGAGAGCCTTGAGCTCGGGCTTCGTCGTCAGATGCTTGCGATAGAGCAGGACGAAGATCGCCGTGATGAGGATGAGGTTGATGATCGAGATGATCGCAAGGTTCTCGATGAACGCCGCGAACGTCAGCTCCTTGACGGCGCTGCCGATCATGATGTTCGGCGGATCGCCGATGAGCGTCGCCGTGCCGCCGACGTTCGACGCGATGACCTGCGTCAAAAGATACGGCATGACGTCGACATGAAGCTTCGTCGTGATGCTGAACGTGACCGGCACCATCAAAAGCACCGTCGTCACGTTGTCGAGGAACGCCGAGCAGACAGCCGTGATCAGCGACAGGTAGACCAAGAGATTCACAGGGTCAGCCTTCGCCCGCTTTGCCGCCCAGACGGCGATGAAATTGAACAGCCCTGTCCTGCTCGTGATGGCGACGATGATCATCATACCGATCAGAAGCCCGAGCGTGTTGAAGTCGATGTGGTGGACAGCGGTCTCCTGCGTCATGATGCCCATGACAATCATGAGGATCGCGCCGGTCATCGCAATGATCGTGCGATGAATCTTCTCCGAGACGATCACCGCGTACATTGCGACGAAGATGATGCCAGCTATTGTTTCCTGTGACATAAAAAACCTCCTTGAATCGCGCTGCCCATGAGCAGCCTCCTGCATTTCCGCCCGCCCTCCCCCGTCAAGCTGGAGAGGCAGAGAAAGGACGAGCAAGCGGCCGAAAAATAGACGAAGCCCTTGGTTGAACAGACTCCGCCTAGATTCCACTTATTGAATTGTTCTTCGGCCATTATAGCAGATTATCGCGAATTTGGAAAGAGGCGTCCCCCATCTATATCATTATTTCTTGTTTCCTATTGCTGCAAGCCTCATATAGCGTGCGACTCGTACCGAGCCAACGAATCGCCTTTCATTCGTGAGTCCTCACAGATACTCCTCCAGCCTCTCCCGATCCAAAATATGGATCGTGCGCGACTCCACTGCGAGGATGCCCTCCTTCTGCATGGCGCTCAGCTCGCGCGAAAGAGCGGGGCGCGACACTGCGAGGTAGATCGCCGTGGACTCGCGGCTCTCTGAAAGGCAGATCTTGCCATCCGCCTGCTGCGGCTGCAGCATCAAGTAGCGTGCGATCTTGCCGCGCAAAGAGCCGCTCGCGAGCACCTTCAGCATATTGTTCATCTGGTATGCCTTGCGTGCGAAGTCGCGCAGCAGATTTCGCTGCAAAAGTCCCTGCAAACGCACGCGCTGCGCTCTTTCCGGATCGTCTGCCTCGCCGAAATCATCCTCGGCAGCGCCCTGCGTCAACATGCGGCTCGAAATCTCCAAAAGCTCCGTCGCTGCGAGCGCCTGCGTGAACATATCGTAGGCATGGCGCTCGATGAAGAGATATACCTCGCCGAACATCACGCCCGGTTTTCGTATCTCCCCCAGGAAGATCTGCCGTCCCGAATACGTGTCCTTCAGTATGCGCACAGCGCCCGAGACGAGCAAAAAAAGGCGCTCGGGCACATCACCCTCGTGAAAGATGATCTCGCCCTTCTTGTAATGTACGAGGCGCACTTGGCTCGACGCGAGAAGCGCCTCGACATCATCATCCGTCATGCCACGCGCAAGGCTCGTTCCCTTGAGCTGCTCCTTGATTTCCTGACGCATGTCTGCCTCCTGGAACTCTTAGGGAAGCACTGATAAATTCCGCCACCCATCTTCACACATCTGCGCTGTCCTCTCGTCGTCGCCAAATCCTCGACGTAGCACCGCTACGCCTGCGGTTTGTCTCCTTGCTGAGCCGTCCAAGAGTCAAGTCCGAAGGACGCAGGCGATTGGGCAACGGCTCGTATGCGAAAACGTCCCAAGAATGCAAGTGCGAAGCGCGCCGCATGATTGGCTGACGTTGACCGCTATAGATACAGCGCATCTGTGCAAATCTGGACGACCTCATTTTATCAGCGCTTCCTTAGCTACGAACGAGAACCTTCTCGATCTCCGCCACATACATCGTATGGTAATCCTTCTCCGGATACCACTTCGCATCGCATTCGTGCTCAATGAAGCACTCAGGCTTCATCTCCTGCGCATAAAGCTTGCGGCAAAAGAACGCCAGCCGCGCCTCCGAAAAGTAGGTGAATCCCCCATCTGAAAGCGGCGTAAGTCCCGCCTTCTCGATCTTCGCCTCATCGCGCCCCGACACCGTGCCGAGATAGTTCAAGACCTTGCGCTTCGACTCGTCGAGCACGGAAAGCGTGAAGCCTTTCGCCCCATCGACGAACTCCTTCGTATAGCGCTGCGGACGGATGAAGATGAATACGACAGGCTTGCCCCAGAGCACGCCCATGCCGCCCCAAGAAGCCGTCATCGCGTTCGCCTTGCCATCCTTCTCGCCGCAGACGACGAGCCAATCCTTGCCGATCAGCGTAAATACATTATCCTGCAAATCCTGCGGCTGAATCTCCTTGAATGCCATATTGTGTTCCTCCTCCATTGGGTGCTCAGGCTCTATTCGCCTTTCCTCCCTCTGCTTTTTCCTTCCTGAAAAGAAGCATATTGATCTTATAGTAGATTGCCCGTTTCCTCGTTTTCACAAGATCCTTCTCCGGAATTTTGTCCAATCTTTTCTGAATCGTCGCCCGCGATCTTTTCAGCACCTTCTCCAATTCTTGTATCGTAATACCCTGCCCATAAAATAAAGCAGCCTGAAGCAAAATGTAATACAAATTCTTCGTCAGCGCATCCTCCAAATTCATTTCTTCGATCTGCTGGCGATACCTCTCCACCTGCTCCTTCTTCCGCTCCAGTATTCGTACAGTATCGTCAATCGACTCCGCAATGAATCGTATGAACTCTTCCACGAACAACGTCATCTCTGCTCGGTTGAGCTCACTGTCCGTTTCCTCGAAAAGTTTGTAATACCTCTTCTGATGCTTCTTGAAGATAACGGACAGCCGAACCGTTGCCAAAGGATGAAGATGCTTCCCCAGGAAATACGCCGTTATAAAACGCACCGTTCTTCCATTTCCATCATAAAAGGGATGAATATAAGCAAAAAAATAGTGGAATACAGCCGTCCGAATCAATACGGGAATCTTCTCATCATGAAGAACAGCCAACGCCTTGTCCATCTCTTCTATGATTCGTGCTTCAGGAAAAATCCCTTGGTGCACAGTGCGTTCCGTCGGGGAAGCAATATCAACAGAATCCTTGCGGAATATTTCTCCATCCAATTCATTTCGCGGATCGTCACGAATGACCTCTTCATGTGCAAATTCATCATAAAACTTACGGATGTCACGGCTTGTTTCAAAGGCGATTTTTTCCTTTGAAAGCAGTCCCCGATACTTTTGGACAATACTCTCCAAACGGTGGGATTTCCGTATCCCCCCATCAAGGATTTCCTTGATTTCACGCCTAGTACTCCGAACGCCTTCGATATCGTTCGTCGACTTCACTTCATCTACGATACACAAGAGCGAAAACTGCCGCAGAATAACATGCGGCACCGTATTGACGAGGTACAGAAACACCTCATACGATTTATAAATACGCTCCATGAGCAAAAACATCTCTTGTGTAAGGCACAAGAATGCCGGATACGCCGTTTTATGCTTGTACTGTTTGATCCATATATCGAAGTGATAAGCCGCCTCAAATTGACAACGCGCCCGATATACCGCTTCTACATCCTCCGTCTTTTTATAGTATATCTTCTTCAGGCTCTTGTATGCCATTTCCCCCTACACCTGACCTTTGCTAAAGTGGGCATTTTTATAAAGATGGAAGTTTGATGTTTATAAAAATGCCTATTTTTACTATGAAGCCCCAAGAGGTCAAGCCGCAGGCGCAGACCGATTGGCTAGGCTTCTGTAAGGCGTGAGGACATATGTACAGCGTGCCTCTTTGATGAAACTG
>CAJPRR010000038.1 GCA_905373085.1 uncultured Selenomonas sp. | reverse complement strand
TCTATATGGTGAAGTTTCCCGATCCCAATCGAGCGCCGAAACAAACATCGCTGCCCTACATCAACAATCATTTCTCGGAATATATCGGCTGCCATATCTTTCAAATGCTGGGGATTCCGGCACAAAATACGTTCTTGGGGCGTGCCACTCCGCCGAACAGCGAAAAAGAAAAGCTTGTCGTGGCGTGCGAGGTCTTTTCCCCGAGCAGCGAAGGTATTCTCATCGAGTTCAGCAAATTCTTTTTGCATGAGACGGACAGCCAAAAGCGGAACAAGACTACGATCGATGATGTCATGTATATCATTGATACCGATGTGACGATCAAGAACAAGCTGAGTATGAGGAAATTTTTCTGGGAAATGTTTGTGGTGGATGCTTTTATTGGCAATACGGATCGCCATTTGGATAATTGGGGCGTGACAGCGTCGCCCGATGGGAAAATATCTCCTGCGCCTGTATATGATTGCGGTTCAGCACTTTCGCCACTGGAATCCGATCAGCAAAAAAAGAGACTTTTGGAAGATCCTACAAGATTCAAAAATGTCGAGTACAATATATGCTCTGTCTATCGCCATCATGGAAAGCGAGTTTTTTACCACGAAATCTTGAAAACGCCTCCTGATGACCTGCATCGATCAATTTTGGAGATCGTTCCAAGAATCAAGTTCGCCGCGCCTCGCATCGATGCGCTGATTGACGCGACAGAAGGAATGACCGATATTTCCAAAGCCTACATGAAGAAATCTCTCGCCATGCGCCTGAATCAGATGCTGCTTCCTGCATTGAAGAAGGCGCAGGAGCGGCAGGCTAGCGAGGATGCGGAAAGTCGCGGCTTCAGCCGTTGACACAAATGGCGGGAGCGGAAAGGAACAGTCCGATGAGCAGCATATACACCTACAACGATTATCTGCGCGATCTCTTGAAGGATGCGCCCTGCATCCTCGCCTACGATACGGCTGCGGATTATCTGGGGCTTTCCAATGGGAGCAGCTTTCATGAGGCTGCCCATATCTATGTGCAGTCGCCCTTGCACATAGATGGAACAAGAGAGCATATCGTACCTTCTTTTGATACGGTGGAACATGAAATGCGCAACGGACTTCTCTGTACGACCGTCAATCAAACAATCAACGATCTTCTGCGTGCCGACGGCGACAATCAGGTCATACAGGAAAGCTTGGCCGACGTATACTTTTCCAATGGAGAATCTTTTGATTCCTTACAGATTGAGGAAGAGCTTCTCCCGCGTTTTGAGAAGTACAAGATTTGGGCAATGGAATACTATGATGAGGCATGAAGCATGAATGAAAATGAAGCTCTTATGATGAAGGTCATGGCAGAACTTGCAATCGCCAAAGCGCCTATCATCTTCAAAGGCGCGATGAATCTGGCCTTGGCTCTTCAAGAATCTTCGCCGACGGAGGTTCATCGTGAGACACATGATATTGATGGAGATTGGCTGTTGGGGAACACCTCTGCCGAAACAATGCGCAAGGTCTTGGAACAAGCCGTTCAACGAGTTGATTCGAGTTTGTCGGTCGTTCTCTTTCGTGAAATGGCGCAGGAAAAATCCGCAGGATTCCGAATTGTGGATGCCGATAAAGAGCGTGTGTTCAAGGTGGATTTAGGGCTGCGCCGCCATCCCTTTTATCAAGACTACCAAATTTCCTACCAAGGCAAGCCGCTCTTCATTCGCGGAGCGACGCTTCCCAAGATGTTGGCGGACAAGATCTGCGCCATTTCCAGTCCGAAGGTGTTCCGACGGGCAAAAGATCTTGTGGATGTCTACATCCTCTCGCATTGTAAGGGATTCGATCTCTTGGATGTCCATCGCCTTACCCATGTCAACGGTCGAACTCCCGGAACTTTCGAGGAATTTTGCAGCCGCAAGGATGATCTGAAACACGCCTATGAAAAACTGGCGAACGTCGAAAATAAGCCGGATTTCCAATCTCTCTACGATCGCGTGAATCTCTTCCTCAAGCCGTTCATCCGAAAGGAACTGCGCTCGCGCGAGTGGACAGGGGAAGCATGGAAGGAAAAGCAGTACACGTCTGAGCGCGGTCAAGGAAGATAACAAAAGGGGCAGCCTGAAGGCTGTCTTTTTTTGCTGTAAAAATGTGCAGTTTTTCAATTCTGCAAGCCTTTATTCTTGAAGAGAAGGAGGCAGAGCCATGGTTACAGCAAATACGCTCATCGAGGAGCGCGAGCGATTTCTTCGGGAATTGCGCTTCAATAAGACGCGCCTCGTGGATTTTCTCGGTGCGATGGCGCCGCATTACAAGCAGCCGCTGGCGCGGCAGATCGGCATCTTTTTTCATGCGCCGGTCGAGGGCAAGTCTTATGCAGAAGAACGCTTGTGGACGCGTCTAAAGAGCGAGGTGAAGGACGGCGCAGCAGGCGTGCCGGTGCTCGCGGACGACGGGAAGAGCACTCTGTATCTTTACGATCTCGCCGATACGGAGAATGCAGCGCGGCCAGAGCTTCAGTCGCTCGTCTGGCATTATGATGAGGCGAAGGACGGTGCAGCTGTGCGTGCGCTTCTTGCTTCCGAGGACGGACGAAGAAGCACGGCGGATTGCATCGTCGCTGCTTGCCGCAGCGACGAGAAAGAAGGCGATTCCGAACTCATCGCCTTGGGAAGCGCCTACATCGCACTTTCGCGCCTTGGTATGGACGCAGAAGCAGAGGTGGGACTTCCTCTGCTTCTCGCCGAATATGACGATGTGAATGCAGAAGAACTGTTGGAAAATATCAACCGCACGGCCGCTTCGGTGCTCGATCCGATCGCCAAGGCGGTGCGCGAACGGCAGAGGGAGGAAATGCGCGATGCTGACAGAAGTCGAATGGAACATCCTGATGAAAGAGCTTTGGCAAGGGAAGAAATCGCTGACGGAGGAGGAAGAGAAGATGTTCCCGCAGGCGATGGAGAAAGTCGTGGCGATGAAGGAAGCCTACTGGATGGGGACGGGCGAGCTGACGGAAGCGGAAACGCTGCAGTGGGAGAAACTGCAGGAGGAGATCGACAGACAATCGGAGGAAGCGGAGAAGAAGCACGAAGCGCTCGTGGAGAAAGCCCTGCAAACGAGGGAGAGTCCGCAGGTGGAGGGCAGATGGGCACAGATTCGTCGCGGATTCCTCCAGTGGTACAGCCCGGAGGAGTGGCTGAACCTCGTGGAGAGCGGCGAAGCAGCGATGTACCTCAAGCGCATCGAGGAGGAGACGGAGAAACGCTACCAGAGGATGTATCGCCACGAGGAGGAGATGCAGATTCTCGGGAGAAGCCTCTCCCGCTTGGAGGAAATCCAGACGAGCAACGAGATCGAAGCGATGCTCAGGGAGCTTCTCACGGCGGAGTTGAGCCGCTAGAGGGCGAAGGAGCGCCTGTCGATCTCAGTGCCATTGATTATGCAGCGGACATGTCGTCGACGCGCGGCAAGCGTGCCGTCTTTGCACGAAATCTTGCCGCGATTCGCGTCCTGAAGCGACTGGAGGCGACAGGAGCGGACGCAAGCCCAGAGGAGCAGAAACTCCTCCGAAGCTACAGCGGCTTCGGAGGCCTCTCCGAAGCCTTCGATCCGCTCAATCAGGCATGGCAGAAGGAGTATGACGCGCTGCAGAAGCATCTGACGCACGCGGAGTACACTTCTGCGCGTGCAACCGTACTCGATGCTTACTATACGCCGCCGGAAGTGGCCGAAGCTATCTATGCGGGGCTTGAGCGTCTGGGCTTTCAAGGCGGCAACATTTTGGAGCCGTCCTGCGGCGCAGGAAGATTCTTTTCCGTCATGCCCACTGCAATGCGCGAACAAAGCAATATTTTCGGTATCGAGCTGGACGAACTTTCTGCACGCATCGCCGCCAAGGCGCATCCGGAGGCGGAAATCTCGTGCCAGGGCTTTGAATCGACACGATTTGCCGACGGTTCTTTTGATCTCGCCATCGGTAACGTGCCCTTTGGCGACACTATTATCACATCCGACGAAAAATATATGAGCGAGAATTTGCGCATCCACGACTACTTTCTTTTGAAGATGCTCGACGAGGTTCGCCCCGGCGGCATGGCGGCTGCCATCACGTCGAGCGGCACGATGGACAAGCAGAGTCCGCGCGTCCGCGAGATGTTAGCCGAAAAGGCGGATCTCGTCACGGCGATCCGTTTGCCCGCTTCGACGTTTGCAGGTGCAGGCGCATCTGTCGTATCGGACATCCTCGTATTCCGCAAGAAAGGCGGCAAGCCGACAGCACTCGAAGGGAGCACACGCTATACGCAGGATTTGGGACTCTGGAAAGATGTGCAGGAAAATCATTTTTTCAACGGCCAATATTTTGAGGAAGCTCGCGGCATCAATCGCTTTTTCCATGAAAACAGGGAGCGCGTCTTAGGAAAATTTGCAGAGCGCCGGGGCAAATTCGGCTTGGAACTGACGGTTGAGGCGCAAGAAGGCAAGAGCATTGCCGAAGGCATCCATGCCGCTTTCGAGGACTTTCCGGCAGGAAGCGTCTGGCGTGAGGCAGAAGCGCCGCTTTCCATGCCTGCGCAGGCGAAGGAATCGCCGCATCGGGTCATGGGCTTTTCCGTAAAGAACGGAGAGCTTGTCTTCATTACGGCACAGGGAGAAGAGAAGCATCCAGCGATGGACGACGCGACGAAAAGGCGCGTGCTTTCTGCCGTCCATTTGCGCGATGCCGGACATGCAGTGCTTGAGGCGCAGCAGCAAAACTGCTCGGACGACGAACTGCGGGATTTGCAGAAGCATCTGAACGATCTTTATGAGAGCCATGTGCGCCTGTACAAGCGTCTTGCCGACGACAGTCTGCTGCAGCGGGAATTTTCTTCCGATCCCGGCTATAACTTCATCCGTGCCTATGAAATAAAGGACGAAAAAGGGCGTTTCGTGCGCAAGGCAGACATCTTCACGGAGCGTACGATCCTGCCCGATCTGCGTCCCGAGCATGCTGACACAGCGGAGGACGCCCTTTTCATGTCCATCCAACAGAAGGGCAAGGTTGACCTTTCCTATATGTCCGAGCTTATGGAAATGAAGCCGGCGCGAGAAATCGCTGCCGAATTGGAGTATACGCATCTGTTCTTCGATGAAGAGAAAAAGGAATATGTTCAAGCGGATGAATACCTGTCGGGTGACATTCGCTCCAAGATGGAATTCATAGAGGAGCGTCAGAGGCATCTGTCTCGCGAACGCAGTGAACATATTGCAGCAGAGCTTTATAAGGAAGAGGCAGAGGAACTGCGCGGCAATCTTCTCGAATCTCACCTTGAGCCGCAGGGCAGATTGGAAGAGTCGCTTGAAGGAGTGCTGCAGCGCAGTGACAGTCTGATCGTCCATGCGGCAATGTTTCAACGCACCTTGAACGAAGCGAACGGGATAAGCGAGCATCTGGATGCGGCAAAGAGCATCGCGCGATATACGCTGGCGATGCTGTATAAAAAGAGGCGGCAAAGCACGATGCTGCTCTCCTATACGGATTTATTGCCCGAAAACTGCTTGAACGACTATGGCCTCGTTTTCCATCTGATGCGCAGTGATCCGGACTTCAAGCGAAATGCCCGCTATCTTCTAGGAGACAGCGACACAGCCTTCTTCGTCGTTGACGAGGCGGCGTCCCTTTACCGCGAGTTCCATCGCCGTACAGGCGAAACAAGCGCAGGCGCTCCCTCTGTGCCAAGCAAGGAACGGATTCGCGACGAGTTCTTGTATGCGCTGAAGGGTAGTAAAGAGGTGACGGAGATGCTTCACATCTGCCGCTTCACTGAATCGTATTTTACTGGACGGCGCGGCACGGGGAAGCTCTTCGATCGGCAGGATTTCTTTGATCGATACCAAGAAAGCCTCCGAGAGCTTAAAGATAAGACGGCGCATATGGATGACGATTTCTTAACGGAAAATGCCGCCTTTCTGAATCGCTGCGAGAAGAATCATGCTGCCTTGGAAGCCGTGCGTCCAAAGGATCTTGAGATCGGCGAGATTTCCGTCGAACTTGGAACGCCGTGGCTCAAGCCGCAGCTTGTCTTGGATTTCATTAAGACGACGCTGACGATTCCGAATATGGAAAATCATATCGAGGTGCGCTATTCCAAAGAGGCCAGTGCATGGAAGATTGTTCGCAAGGGCAGCGTCACGGCGAGTGAAACCATGCTGGCGGAGCTTTCCGCCGGGGGAAAGTCCGCCTACGATCTCATCGAGCTTTGCTTGAATCAGAAGAATGCAGAAGTCACAGTGCCGTCCGCAGAAGATGAGAATCGCCGCGTCGTCGATGTGGAGGCGACGACGCAGGCGCAGATGAAGCAGCAGGAAATTCAAGAACGCTTCCACAAGTGGCTTCTTGCCGATGCACGGCGTGTCAAGGAGGTCACGGATTACTACAACCGCCATTTCAACAACATCCGGCTGCGTGAGTACGATGGTGCGCATCTGACTTTCCCTGGCATGACGAACACGATCAAGCTCAAGCCCCACCAGAAAAATGCTATCGCGCACAGCCTTTACGGCGGCAATACGCTTTTTGCTCATTGCGTGGGCGCGGGCAAGACCTTCGAAATGGTCGCATCCATCATGGAATCGAAGCGACTAGGCATGTCGCACAAGGCTCTGATGGTCGTACCCAATCACTTGTCGATGCAGACGGGCGAGGAGTTTCAGCGGCTCTATCCGCGAGCGAAGATTCTCGTTGCGACGGAGCGTGACTTCCAGAAGGATCGCAGGCAGGAGTTCATCTCCCGCATCGCCACGCAGAATTGGGATGCCATCATTATGGGCGAATCGCAGTTCGGCAAGGTCAAGCTTTCAAGAGCGCGGGAGAACGCTATGCGTGAACGCGCAATCAAGGATCTGGAAGAATCCCTCTACCGGCTGCGCGAGGAAGCAACGCGCAAGAATGACTTTTCCGTGCGGGCAGTGGAGTCGCTGCTGCGCCGTCATAAGGAGAAACTAGCCAAACTGCAGAAGGAGAATCGAAAGGACAAGGACGAAACCATCGCCTTTGAAGAACTTGGCATCGACAAGCTCGTCGTGGATGAGGCGCACGAGTTCAAGAATCTTGAAATCTCGACGAAGCATGGGCGTGTCAGCGGTGTCGGTACGACGACCTCGGTGCAGAAGACATGGGATCTCTACCAAAAGACGCAGTACATCAACGAAATCACGAACCATCGCGGACTCATCTTTGCAACCGGCACGCCGATCTCCAACTCCATGACGGAGCTTTACACCATGCAGCGATACCTTGCACCCGAGCGGCTTCAAGGCCTCGGCATCGAGAACTTCGACGCCTGGGCAGCCGCTTTCGGCGAAATCACCGTCGGCATGGAATTGAAGCCCGAGGGCAGGGGCTATCAGCTCAAGGAACGTTTTTCACGTTTCCACAATCTGCCGGAGCTTATGAATCTCTTCAAGGAATTCGCCGACATCCGCACGGCGGATATGCTCAAGGGCGACATCCGCGTGCCGGAAGCGGAAATCATCGTCGATCGCGCACCTATGACGGGAGGACAGCAGGAGATGATGGACGAGATTGTTGAACGCGCCGAGTACATCCGCGCCAGAAGACCACAGACCGTCATCAAGAAAGACGGAACAGAGACGGAAGACAGTTTTCTCTTGATTACGGGAGCGGGACGCGACCTTGCGCTCGATCAGAGGCTTCTCGATGAAAGCGCAGCTGATGATCCGAAGAGCAAGGTCAACCGCTGCATTCGCAATGTCCTCAAGGTCTACGAGGAAAGCAAGGACATGCGCAGCACGCAGGTCATCTTCTGCGACAGTTCCACATCGACGGGCGCGGGCAAGGGACGATTCAACATCTACGATGACATTCGCGACAAACTCATCGCTGCAGGCGTGCCGAAGGAGGAGATCGCCATCGTACAGGAAGTCAAGAAGCAGGACAAGCAGAAACTCTTCGACAAGGTGCGAAGCGGTGAAGTGCGCGTTCTCTTAGGCTCGACGGGAACGCTCGGCGTAGGTACGAATATACAGGACAAGCTCATCGCCCAGCACGATCTTTCCGTGCCCTGGCGTCCGGCCGATCTTGAGCAGCGCATGGGGCGCATCGTGCGTCCAGGCAATGAAAACGAGAAGGTAAAGATCTTCCGCTACGTCACGGAGGGCACGTTCGACGCCTATCTCTGGCAGACAGTGGAGAACAAGCAGAAGTACATCTCGCAGGCCATGACATCCAAGAGTCCCGTGCGTGCAGCCGAGGACGTGGACGAGTCGGTGCTTTCCTATGCTGAAATCAAGGCGATTGCCACAGGGAATCCCTTCATCAAAGAGAAGATGGAATTGGAAAACAGTCTGACGCGCATTCGCATGGCGCGTGCAGACTATGAATCGACGCGCCAGTATCAGCAGAAATTTGCCACGATCGAGGCTCCGGCACGTCTCAAGGAATACGAGACGAAGATAGAAAAGCTCATGGACGACAAGCTCACCATGGAACAAAACACGCTGCAGAAGGAGAACGGAGAGGAGAGCTTCCGCATCACGCTTATGGACAAACTCTATACAGACAGGGAAGAAGCGGCGAAGATTCTGCAGGAAGCCGGAAAAAGCGGACATAAAGGTATGAAAGGATTCCATGGCGAGTATAAGGGGATGAAACTTCTTATGACGCTCGATTCGCGCTCCTTAGAGCCGGTTTTGGGCGTAAAGGGGAAAATCCTGCACAAGCTTGCCTTCGCCGCCGCAGGCAAGACGACGCTGCGTCGCCTTGAGGAAATGGAAAAGACCTTGGGCGACAACATCGAGCAAATGCAGAAGGAAAGCGCTTCTTTGACGCAGGAAATCGAAGCGGCCAAAGAAGCGATGAAGCAGCCCTTCCGTTTCGCGGCTGAAGAGGAGGAGAAAAAAGCTCGGCTGCGAGAGATTCTGCAAGAGATGTTTCAAAAGCCGGGGAAGACGGCAGCATACGATGCGCCGCAAGGGAAGAAGGCGCAGGAGACGGACAAGGCCTATGCGCCTGCTCCCGTAATGGCAAGGTAAACGGCAGGTGATAAGGAAAAACACGGCAAGAGCGAAACACTTTGCCGTGTTTTTTGCTGTTGTTATAAAATCGTGCAGTTTTTCAATTCTG
This sequence comes from uncultured Selenomonas sp., assembly GCA_905373085.1. Taxonomy (GTDB): domain Bacteria; phylum Bacillota; class Negativicutes; order Selenomonadales; family Selenomonadaceae; genus Selenomonas. The sequence continues at coordinate 6,857 of CAJPRR010000038.1, read as the reverse complement.
CAAACCTTTACAATGACAGTGAAAGCAGCAGTTTGTCGAATGATGGATAGGAGGAAAATCATGCCGTTAGAAAAAAATGTCATTCACGCAGAAGATGATGCAGTGGAAATTGTTCCGCAGAAGGACATCATTGACGAGTACGGCACGGACTGGGCGACGAATCCCGATCTGTTCGAGGAAGAAGACGCCCCGGACTTCTCGCGCCAGGAATTTGACTGGGACACGGGACGCTTTTTGCCGGAGGGAGGCGCAAGCAATGGCTGAAACAGAAAAGTTCGACATCTATGAGCGCACGACAAACAAGATTGTCGAACTCATGGAAGCGGGCAAACTGCCGTGGCAGAAATCTTGGGACAGCAACGTGGGCGCAGCGCTCGTCATGCCCATCAACGGCAAGACGAATCGCGGCTACAATGCTGTCAACAGCGCCTACCTTTCGTTCGTCATGGCGGAAAAGGAGAGCGAAGATCCGCGTTTTTTCTCCGCCGGAGTCCTGCGTGCACAGAATCGGGAGTTCTTTCAACGCGTTCAGAAATTGCGCGACGAGGAAAAGCCCATTCATCCGGAATTGCTTTGGGAATATCGCATCAAGAAGGGTGCCAAGGCGACGCCCGTCCTGCAAAAGTGGAAGGTCATGGAAGACAAGCGGGGCAATCCCCTGCCGGAGAGCGAGCAGTATTGGGCGCGAAAAGTGACGCCGCTCTTTCATGCCTCCGATTGCATCCGACGTGAGTATGAACGCGACAAGGAAGGAAATATCCTTTTCGGCGAGGACGGCAAACCAAAGTATACGGATCACCCGCTGAAAGCATTCGTACCGAAAACGAAGGGCTACACGCACGAAGAGCAGTACGAAATCGCCGAAGCAATCCTTGCAGCCAGTGGTGCAAAGATTGCCAACACCTCTGCCGGCCGTGCGTTTTACAGTCCGGGAAGAGATGAGATTCACCTGCCGCCAAAGGCCGCTTTCAAAGAACTTGGAGATTACTATGCCGTCGCGCTGCATGAGCTTGCACATTGGACAGGACACAAGAGTCGCTTGAATCGTCCTCTGGAAGGGCGCGAGAAGAATCTGCCATCCTACGCGAAGGAGGAGCTTCGCGCAGAACTGGCATCAACCTTTCTCGCGCTCGATCTCGGATTGCCGATGAATCCGACAAATCATGCAGCGTATGTGCAAAGCTGGGTACAGGAATTGAAGAATGACAAAATGGAAATCTTCAAAGCGGCAAGTGATGCGAGAAAGATCGCAAAGTATATCGAGGCCTTCATGCCGGAACATTTCCGCGAAAAAGGAGATGCTCCCGCTGCAGCCGAAGGTGTCGTTGTGGATGCAACGCCGGTGACACCGGAAAAGGAAGGAACAGGAAGCGCACCTGCATTTCCTACGCTGGTCACGGATGAAAAGATTCTTGCCCTTCCACCGGAAGCGCAGGCGAAAGGAACGGCGAGGCTCTACAAGTATTATCTCGACCATCGTCCAGCCGATGCGGGCGCTGTTCCCCGAGAAGGTTTGTACTTCGTGGATGGAGAAGACAAGGGCGCGAAGTTCGGCGCTGTTTACTATGAACAGCAGCTTCCGGCGAGCGTGCAGACGCAGTATGAGCTGCGCCCGGATTACAACTATTTCGCCAACAAGTCGGCACATGTGACGATTTATTTTCGCAAGGAAAAGCAGCCGGATGCACCTTCGCATACGCCGTCCTTCGGTACGGACTATGAGCCGGTGGCAACGGCAAATTATCTGCGCGAAGGTTTGACGATAGAAGCGGTTTATCGGCAATGGAAAGAGCAGCCACCTGAAGGAAAGCGCCCGATTGGCATCGGAGATCTCATTGAGATGGATGGTGAGATCGTGCGTGCGGAAGACATCGGCTTTCAGAGACAGAAGCTCGTCCCGTACAAGGACGGCCTCGTCCTTGTAGAAGTGCCGGACGCGCAGACGGAAAAGCTTACGAAAGCGGCGGAAGAAGCCGTTGGCAAGGAGTCCTATCAAGTCTATGCGGAAAAACTGCGGCAGAACTTCTATCGCGCAGGGCAGAACCTCGTTGCCTACATCAAGCATCCGGGAACGTTCCAGCAAACAGACAGTCCGATGGAAATGCAGCGACTGATGATGGATTTCGCATACAGCCAGGGATTCCGTGAACGCGCTTTTCGCGAGGGACTTTCTTCGTACACGCCGACCGATCAGAAAGGTTGGCAAAATGCGGATGTTTGTGTCGCTGTACGCGAACTTACTGCCAAGCTGCAGGGGAACAGTTTTCATGACACAACTGTGCCTGAGTTCAAAAACCTCCTCGTAGCATCGATCCAGCGCAACAGCCCCTACGCCGTCATTTCTCAAGATCGCTGCTATGGCAGACGTGTGCTGCAGGAGGCGGAAAAGACACCGTCCATCCGAATGCTGCAGGAAGCACAAAAAAAGACCTCGTCGCAGGAAAGACCACGCGAAGCCGCTGTTGCGTATGGAAGATAAAGTGGATTAGGAGGAATTTCTTATGGCAAATGAACAAGAAAAGAACATCACGCCTGAGCAAACGGCAGAAGCCGCCGCTCTGCAGGCAGGCGACTTTTCCGACGAGTATTTCAATGAGATCGCTCAAAGCCTTGTTTATGCAGAGCCGCCAATGGCGGAGGAAACGCGTGCTGAGCTTTGGAAGAATGCCCGCAGCCTTCATGCAGACATGAAGGCTTTCGAGCAGGTGGAAAAAGAAAACGGCGCGGATATGGATGCTTGGGATGAGTATGCCAAGCGTCATGGCAAGATTATCAAAAACATCGAAACGGCGGGTGAAGCATACAGCGTGGACAAAGGGACTGCCGAACGCAAAGAAGCCGTGGGACATGCCAACACGGCGATGCAAGAAAGCAGCGAGTTTTTCCGCCGCCAGCAGGAAGAACTGCTACGTCGCGAAAGAGAGCAGCAAGAGCAGATCGCCGCGATGCGCAGGGAACTCGAAGAACTTAGGAAAGCGACGCAGCAGATCACGCCGCAGACGATGGCGCAATGCTTCGCTGCAGCGGTGCAGTTCTTGGAGGAAGCCGACAAGACACGCAGGGAAGCAAGAATTCAGCCGCGCATCATCGCAGGAGAGCTTTTCTCCGAAGCCCGAAAGGAAGTTAGGGAAGCTTACTATTCCGTGCGCAACGCCCCGAGCAGGATCAAAGGTTATCTGCGGCAGAAAGCGGATAAGGCGATTGACGGTGTACTGCAAAACGTCGCCGATGTATTCGACAAGGGCGCAAAATCTTTAGCAGCCCGACGCGACACTGTGATGGCCAAATCGCCGCTTCGTAAAAAGGGCACGGAGAAACGGACGCTTGTCGAAAATGTCTATCTCGAAATTATCGAGCAGGAAGTCAAGAATAATCATGGCACGCGCAACGCCGTCACCGAGATGCGTGCTGCGGGAAAACTGGCATCGGCAGGCTTCAACGAGAAGGAAATTTCCCTCGCATTGAAGCGGCATTCACCGTTGGAAAAGATGAAGGATGGCACGCTGGCGACAGAGATCGCACAAACGGCCAAGCGAAATGCACAGGAAGGTCAGCCAGCGAAAGCTGCACGCAAAACCGATGCTGCAAGGTGATCAACGTCCTCTCGATACATCGTCAAGGATTTCATCCTTTTCCATATTGGAGACAAGATTCCAACTGCCGATTAGCTCGTCCTTGTCGCTTTTTGCAATCAAAGCGGCATACTGCGGGTGCAGGATGCTGTTTGCAATCGTCTGCGCCTGTTCCAGCTTAGAAGGAGCGACTGTACCGCCGCCTCCTCGATTAGGCGAAGGAGGCATGACTACCTTGTAGCGTGCAGTGGGCGATCCGCTGGCTGCCGCCTTGCCCACAGCCGAAATCCGCTCGCCGTTCGTGGCCGATGCTTTCTGCAAAGCTTCGATTCGCGCGGCGAGCTTTTTTACGCGCAGAACGGCAGGACGATTCTTCGTCAAGATACCGACGGCGATCTGCCCAATCTTCTTCTCGGCTGCTTCCGTATCACGCGCCGCTTCCAGTTTTGCGCTGCGACGCGATAGCTCTGCCCGCTCTTCGGCAAGTCTTGCCGTTCGCTTCTCGACTGTGCGCCGCCTCTTTTCAAGCTCCTGCTGTTCCTCTTGGCAGGAGCTTTTTACATTGCCGAAAATCGCAAAGCGTCCGGGCTTCTCCTTCTGAGCATACGCCTTTTCGTCAGAAGCAAGTTTCTCTCTGTCTTCAGCGAGGAACCTTTCTTCTTTTTCGAGCTTCCTCGTGCGCTCACGAAGTTCTTTATACGCACCTTTCGACCAGATGTTTTCCGCCATCTGTACGGCACGCGCGTATGAGATCACATCCTTCTGCGCTTCCTTTAGCTCGCGCTCTTTATGACGAAGCTGTGCATCCGTATGCGAGCGCTTATGTTCCAAGATGCGCTTTACGTCGGCGAGCGTCAGGGAAATATCATCAGCAAGTTCTCGTCTGCGGTCTTGCATGACGAGTTCGCTTTGCAAATCATCCAAACGCAGCCGTGCTTTTTTCACGGCAGCCGCATATTCGCTCAGTCGCTTTTCATATCGTGTCTTGGAAAGCTCATTTTCAAAGAGAATCTTCTGGACGCGATACGGAAGGTTCTTCTGAACGCTTTTCGAGGAAAGCTTCTTCAAGTGAGGCTGAAGTTTTTTCGCTGCCTGTTTGTAGGCTTTCGTGAGTTTTTTGATGCGCCCTTGCATTGCGATCTGTACTTCCGTGAAAGCTACGTCTTCTTCATCCGAAGCGCCGAAAGGAAGAAAGAGGGACGCTTCGAACTCTTTCGCTTCATGCAGCGATTTTCTAAGAGATGTTACAGCCTCCCATGCCTCACGTCCTTCTTCACCGAGATGGTCGAGACGTGCCATCTCCAACGCACTCCTTCCCCAGACAACGACAGCAGCGGAAATTTCCGCTTCCTTTTCCGCCTCGTCCATTTCATCATACAACTTTTTCAACTCTTTCTGCGCACGGGGCGAAAGCTCTGCAAGGATCGAGGAAGAGAGCGCTGTGTGGTCTTCCTTGATACGGGAAAAAAGCTCGCTGCATTTTTCCTCGCGCTCAATGTCCTTCGTCAATTCTCTTTTAATGATGCGCTGCGTTCGCGCATTATTGAAACGGCGAAGTTGCTTTTGCTCGCGAACCACATCATCGTCGCGTACAATGGAAGTCGGCGAGCAAGATTTTTGCGGCATCCGGTCAAGCATTTCCGCGAGCACATCATCACCGCGCATCATGGCAGCGTACTTCTGAGCCTCAAGACAGCGGTGATCGACTTGCGCAGGAACATGATACTTCGTCAACACCTCATTCTGGATGCGAGCGAAATCTTCGCGCAGCATCAAAAGATGCTTGTAGCGATCTGCTCCGTTCCACTTCATTGCTTTCGGACAGCCGCCTTTCTCCGGTTCTTTCTTGTTCGCACGCTTGAAGAAAACTTCCGGCGCACGTTCCTGCCTGCGTTCCGTTTCATCAATCTCACGCGGCGAGAACATCAGGTGCACATGCGGGTGACGTTCGCCGTCCGACATCGAGCCGATCTTGTCGTGAATTGCCCATGCGTAATAGTGGTTTTGCATGTGCCGTTCAAGGAAAGTGTCCAAGATTTCTTTCTGCTGTTCCAGCGTCAGCTCGTTCGGCAGCGAGAAGACGATCTCCTTGTATCGCTCGCCGTTTGCACGCTCGAAGCGATCGGCTGCATGAAAGAAACGCAAAGAAGAGCCATCCGCCCATTGCGGCAAATGACTTCCCGTAGCCTGTACGCCGCCGCGCATCTCGAAGGCGGCTTCTCGATTGATGTACTGCACATGAGAAGAAGCGAATTCGCTTCCGACGCCTTTTTGGAGAACGCCGAGAATTGCATCGGCGGATTTTTCTATTTCGCGCCTTCGAGTGCGAGAGAAAGCCCATCGCAGAATAAGACGGGCGTCGCGTCGTCCTCCGCCATCGTAAAACTCACGCTTGACATGATCCGGCAATAGCAAAGAAGTGCGTCGCCCTTGATGAGCCACATCGCTCCCGGGCAGAACATGCAGGCGAAGTCCTTTTTTGGTAAGCTCTCCGATGGTAGGGAGAGAAGCGTCGGACTCAAGTAGCTCTTGGGCGACTCGGGCGTCGCGGAATTGCTGCTGCTGTTGTTCATCAGTGTAGGAAAATTCTCTTGTATATCTGTTGATGTATTGGTCGTTTCTGACGGATTCGTCGTCTCCTCGCTTGACCGCTCTTCCATCTCCTCGTCCAGCAGTCCGCCGGCGAGAAGCGATAGCTGATCCTTCAGCAAGTCCTCGCTGCCACTCAATTTCTTTACGCTCCTCCTTCAAATGTTCAAGCTGCTGCTCCATACGAATGTCACGGAAGTGTATGCCAAGCTCCATGTCGCGAACGGTGGAAAGCGTTTCTGTCGCAAATTTTTCCGAGCCGCACACGGAAAGCTCATCGCCGAAAATCCTCTGCGCCGTCAAAAGTGCGATGGCCTGTGTATCGACCGAGGCGTTCTTGCTCACATGTACACCTTGTTCATCGAGCACGATTTTGCCATAGGGGCTGGAGTAAAGAAGCGTGAGCTGCTTCGGCAACGCAAGTATCGGATTCTCGCCTGTGAAAAAATTGCCGTAGTCGCGTCTGCCCGAACGCAACTCCTGCTGATGATCAACATTCCGATACTTGCCGTCGCGATTCATATAGGCGATATGGTCTGCCGCTGACACGCTCATGCCGTTCGGCTTTTTGTCTGACTTGATGCGAAAATGATAGCAGGCCACATGATTCACCTCCACGCTTTTTTGGCACCCGTGGTTTTTCGTTCTCTTTGTTTTCCAAAACCGAAGGTTCACAGCGCGAAGGCGATGGGCAAA
>CAJPRR010000037.1 GCA_905373085.1 uncultured Selenomonas sp. | reverse complement strand
CCGAATGTCGGCGCGATGTCCGAGTATCTGTCGCGTTTCCGCGTCGCACCGGGCTATCATCGTGCAAAACAGGATATCAAGAACTTTCTCAAGAGCATCCCGCACATCGGCGAGCGCGTCTACCGGACGGCCGAGCACATCAAGGACGGCGTGCGCTCGGCGCTCGTGCCGGGCGGCCTCTTCACCGATATGGGCTTTCACTACATCGGTCCCTTGGACGGGCACAATATCGCTCTCCTGCTCGATGTGTTCGAGCAGGCAAAGCAGCTCAAAGGCCCCCTGCTCATCCATGTCGAGACGTGTAAGGGCAAGGGCTATGCGCCGGCGGAGAAGGCGCCGGACAAGTTCCACGGCATCGGCAGATTCGACGTTGCTGACGGCACGACGCTGAAGAAGGCGGGCGCGAGGCCGACGTACACGAGTGTCTTCGGCAAGGCTTTGCTGGAAGCCGCCGAAGAGGATGCAGATGTCGTCGCCATCACGGCGGCGATGCCCGACGGCACGGGTCTGCGCACGTTTGGCGAGAAGTATCCGACGCGCTTCTTCGATGTGGGCATCGCTGAGCAGCATGCGGCGACGTTTGCTGCAGGCCTTGCGGCGGCGGGCAGGAAGCCCGTGCTCGCGCTCTATTCGACGTTTGCCCAGCGTGCCTACGACCAGATCTTGCACGACGTCTGTCTGCAGAACCTGCACGTCGTCTTCGCGCTCGACCGCGCAGGCTTCGTCGGAGAGGACGGCGCGACGCATCACGGCGTCTTCGACTACTCGTATCTGCGCCACCTGCCGAACATGAAGGTGCTCGCGCCCAAGGATGAGAACGAGCTTGGGCGCATGCTCAAGACGGCGCTTTCTCTGGAAGGCCCGGTAGCCTTGCGCTACCCGCGCGGCGAGGGGCTCGGCGCAGCGTTGGAAGAACCGTTTGCGCCTTTGCCCGATTTGCGGGCGGAGGTCTTGGAGGAGGAGGGAGAAATCGCGCTCCTCGCTGTCGGCAGCATGGTCGATGCGGCGCAAAAGACGGCGAAGCTTCTGAAAGAGGAGGGGCTTTCTGCCGCCGTCGTCAACATGCGCACCGTAAAGCCCTTGGATGAGGAATTGCTGCATCGCATGGCGCACGAGAAGAAGCTGCTCGTGACGATGGAAGAGAATGCGCTCGCCGGCGGCTTCGGCAGCGCCGTGCTCGAAGCCTTGGCGGACGCGGGTCTTCTCGTGCCCGTCGTGCGCTTCGGCATCGGCGATGCATTCATCGAGCAGGGCAAGCCGCAGGAGCTTCTGGAAATGGCCGGGCTTCAGCCCGAGCAGATGGCGCGGCGCATCCTCGCGGCGTGGAAGGGAGCACGCGATGGCGAAGGAGCGGCTTGACGTCCTGCTCGTCGAGCGCGGCCTTGCCGCGAGCCGCGAGCGCGCGCGCACGATGATCATGGAGGGCAGGGTGCTCGTCGACGGCAGGAAGGTCGAAAAGGCGGGTACGGGCGTGAAACCTGAGGCGGGGCTTCGACTTTTGGGCGAGGAGATGCCCTATGTGAGCCGCGGCGGCTTGAAGCTCGAAAAGGCTCTCAGAGTCTTTTCCCTTTCGCTTGCGGGAAAGACGATGGCGGACATCGGCGCCTCGACGGGCGGCTTTACGGACTGCGCCCTGCAGAACGGCGCGGCTAAGGTCTACGCCATCGATGTCGGCTACGGTCAGCTCGCTTGGAAACTGCGCACGGATGCACGCGTGAAGAACATGGAGCGCACGAACATCCGCCATGTGACGCCCGAGGCGCTCGGCGAGCCTCTCGACTTCGCGTCCATCGACGTCGCCTTCATATCGCTCGCGAAGGTGCTGCCGGCGGTGCGCCCCTTGCTGAAAGCGCAGGGCGAAGTCGCGGCTCTGATCAAGCCGCAGTTCGAGGCGGGGCGCGAGAATGTCGGCAAGAAAGGCGTCGTGCGTGACCCGCATGTGCATGAGGCCGTGCTCCGGGACGTCTTTCGCGCCGCGCAGGAAGCGGGCTTTTGCATCCGGGCGCTCTCCTACTCTCCCGTCAAGGGACCGGAGGGCAATATCGAGTACCTGATGCACCTCGCGTGTGCAGAAGCTGAGCCTGCCGCCTGCGATGTCTCGGAAGAGAAAATCGCCGCCGTCGTGGCAGAGGCGCATGAGGAATTGGACAAGTAGGCAGGGATTTGATGTTTACCATAGCAGTTTTTCCCAATGTGACGAAGGCGAATATTCGTGCGATCCTCGATCGCGTGCTCGCTTTCTTTGCCGATAAGAGGGTGTGCGTGCTGCTTCCTGCGAAGGAAGCAAGGCTCTTAGGGCACGAGGAGTACGGCATCGAGAACATCAACCGTCATCCCATCGACATGGCGCTGAGCATCGGCGGCGACGGCACGCTTCTGAACGTCTGCCGCCGCGTCTACGAGCAGACCGTCCCCGTCTGCGGCATCAACTTCGGCACGGTTGGCTTCCTCGTTGACATTGAGCTTGATGAGATTGAGACGAAGCTGCAGAAGATTCTTGACAAGGAGTACCATATCGAGGAAAGGCTCATGCTCTCGGGCTATATCGTTCATCGCGGCAAGAAGAGCTACAAGGGAAGCGCGGTCAACGACATCGTCGTGACGAAGGGCGGGCTGGCGCGTATGCTGCGCTTCGGCCTTACCATCAACGATACGAGCATTGCGAACTACAAGGCGGACGGCCTGATCGTCTCGACGGCGACAGGCTCGACGGCGTACTCGCTTTCAGCAGGCGGGCCGATCGTCAATCCGCACGTCAAGGCGCTCGTCCTCACGCCGATCTGCCCGCACACCTTCGACATTCGCTCGATGGTGATTTCCGAGGACGATACGGTGCGCATGCGCATCAAGGCCGGACATTCCGACATTTTCGTTACCTTCGATGGACAAAAGTCATTTCAGATTGCCGATGAGGATGAGGTGATCGTGCGCAAGGCGAAAAATCCTGCACGCATCGTGAAGTTCGGCGACAAGGATTATTACCGCACGATGAAGGAGAAGCTTCTGGACAACGCCTGAAGGAAAGCAGACTTTCGAGAGAACGGAGGAAGAGCATGAAGGTCAAGCGCCATGCGGTCATTCGTGAGATCATCGAGAGCGCTGCCATCGAAACGCAGGAGGAACTGGCAGCGGCGCTGCGCGCGCGGCAGATCGACGTGACGCAGGCGACCGTGTCGCGCGACATCAAGACGATGAGGCTCGTCAAGATGCCTGCAGGGAACGGCCGCTATCGCTATGCGCTGCCCAAGGAAAAGGACGCACCGCTCTTTGAGGAGCGCATGGCACGCATTTTCTGCGATTCCGTCGTTTCGCTCGATTATAGCGAGAACATCATCGTCGTCAAGACTCTGCCCGGCGCCGCCAATGCCGTCGCCTCCGTCCTCGATCATACGCCTTGGCAGGAGATCGTCGGCACGGTGGCGGGCGACGACAGCATACTCGTCGTCGTCAAGCCACGGGAAGCGGCGCCCGATGTCATGCGGCGCATGGAGAATTTCTTCGCTCAGTGAGAGGAACATCATGTTAAAGACATTGACGGTTTGGAATTTCGCTCTTTTGGAGCATGTGAAAATCGAATTCGGCGCGGGACTCAACATCCTGACGGGCGAGACGGGCGCGGGCAAGTCCATCCTCATCGACGCCTTGGGCGCGGTGCTGGGCAAGCGCCTTGCGGCGACCGCCATACGAAGCGGCTGCGAATGGCTGCGCGTCGAGGCGGTCTTCGATTTGGAAGCGCAGTCACCGTTGAAGAAACTCCTTGAGGAGCAGGCGATTCCCGTGGAGGACGACGAACTCATCATCACGCGCCAAGTCTCGCACAAGGGGAAGAATTCCGTGCTTCTGAACGGCTGCCGCGTGACGCTCGCGCTGCTGAAAGAGCTTGGCGCATACCTCGTCGACATCCACGGGCAGCACGACAACCTCGCGCTGCTGCGCCCTGAAAATCAGCTTCTGCTCCTCGACAGCTCGGACGCTGCCATTGAAGAGCAGCGCATCGCCTATCAGAAGAGCTTCGCAGCTTGGAACGACTGCAAGAAGAAGCTCAAGGCGAAGGAGGAGGAAGCGAAGAACACGACGGAACGTCTCGACCTTTTGCATTGGCAGGAAAAGGAAATCGAGGAGGCCGATTTGAAAGAAGGCGAGGACGAGCGCGTCGAGGCGGAGATCAGGAAGCTCTCGAACGCCGAGAAGATCTCAGGCTTCGTCGAAGAATCCTACATGCTCTTGAACGGCGACGCGGGAGGCAAGGCGCTGAACGTCCTCGCTGCGCTGAGCAAGGTCAAGAAGAATCTTGAATCGCTCTCGCGCTTCGACAACGAGTTGGACAATGCCTGCAAGATGGTGGAGAACGCCTATTGCGACTTGCAGGAAGCGTCGTATGAGATTCGCGACTACGGCTCGGACATGGAATTCGACCAGCATCGGCTCGACTTGCTGGAAAGCCGCATGGGCGTCATCGACAAATTGTGCCGCAAATACGGTGCGACGGCGACGGACGTGCTCGCCCATCTGGCGAAGGTCAAGGCGGAACTGCAGCGCATCGAGAACTACGATGTCGATTTGGAAGATCTGAAGGCTGCACTGAGGAAAGCGGCGGATACGCTGAAAGAGGAGGCGCAGAAGCTCACGAAACTGCGCTCTGCCGCGGCCAAGGCGCTCTCCGCGCACGTCGGCGATCAGATCAAGGCTCTCGGCATGGAGAAGGCGCACTTTTCCATCGCGCTCCGTGCTGCGGACTACGGTGCAACGGGAGCGGACGACATCGTCATGCTCTTTTCGGCGAATGCGGGCGAGAAGGAGCAGCCGCTGCAGGATGTCGCCTCGGGCGGCGAGCTTTCGCGCGTGGCTCTTGCCGTCAAGGCCGTTTCGGCCGCGAACGACGATTCGCCGCCGAGCATGGTCTTCGACGAGATCGACACGGGCATCGGCGGCAAGACGGCGCGCATGGTCGCCGAGCGCATCGCCATGGTCGCTTTGCACAGGCAAGTCCTCTGCATCACGCATCTGCCGCAGATCGCCTGCATGGCGGACGCGCATCTCTACATCCACAAGGAGACGCAGGAGGGACGCACGCTGACGGAGGTGCAGCTCCTCAGCGAGGGCGAGCGCATCAACGAGATCGCACGCATGGCGTCGGGCAGCGACATCACGGCAGCCGCGCTTGACAATGCGCGGGAAATGGTGGATAATGCTAGAATTAAACGCGCGGAAATCAGCCGCAAATCATTGAAATAAAGGGGAAAATATGTACGAAGATTTGTTGGAGAAGAAGCTCAAAAGCGAAAACATCTACGACGGCGTCCTGCTCCATGTCCGACGCGATACGGTGACGCTGCCGAACGGCAGGGAAGCCGTGCGCGAGTGGGTCAGGCATCCCGGCGCTTCCGCCGTCCTGCCCGTGTTCAAGGACGGCACGGTGCTGCTCGTGCGCCAGTACCGCTATCCCGTCGATCGCGTCACGCTTGAGATACCGGCGGGCAAGCTCGACTCGCCGAAGGAAGATCCGCTCGCGTGCGCCGTGCGCGAACTTTCGGAGGAGACGGGATATACGGCAAAGCGCTATGAAAAGCTCACGACGATCGGCACGACCGTCGGCTTTTCCAATGAATATATCCATATCTACGCCGCGCACGATTTGCAGGCGGGCGAGCAGCATACGGACGACGATGAGTTCATCCACGTCGTCAAGATGCCGCTCGAAGAGGCCGTGGAGCGCGTCAAAGCCGGCGAGATCTTCGATGCGAAGTCCGTGACGGCGATTCTCATGACGGCGCTCGGCAAGGCGAAACACTGACGGGAGGCGGAATATGTTTGGTTCTGATTTGATGTGGTTCATCGCGGGCATCCCGGGAATTTTGATTGCCATGGTCGTGCACGAGTATTCCCATGCACGCGTCGCCGTCGCCATGGGCGACATGACGCCGCGCCTCATGGGCAGGCTCACGCTCAATCCCAAGGCGCACATCGATCCCATCGGGCTTCTGACGCTGTTCCTCGTTCATTTCGGCTGGGCGAAGCCCGTGATGATAAACCCGAGGAATTTTCGCGACATGCGCAAGGGCGAAGTCCTCGTGGCTCTGGCAGGGCCGGCGTCCAACCTTGTCACAGCATTTCTGGCCATGCTTTTTTTTGCCGTCTACGCGCGTCTCGGTCTGCCTGTATCGCAGGGCTTCTATACGGTCATGCAGCTTCTCGCGCTGATCAACGTCAACTTTGCTGTGTTCAATATGATACCGCTGCCGCCTCTGGACGGTTCGCGCGTGCTCATGGCATTCTTGCCGGGGCGCTGGGCGTATGAACTCATGCGTCTGGAACGCTACACGTTCATCATCCTCATCCTGCTGATCATGGTCGGCCCGTTCGCGCGCCTCTTGGGCGCCGTCTCCTGGGCGCTCTACTCTGTGCTCGCGGCGCTCGTCGGTCTGCTCGTCTGATTTGCTCTTATGGACAAGTATACGGTACGGCTCAATGCTTTCGAGGGGCCGATGGATCTTCTCATGCATCTCATCGAGAAGAACAAGATCGACATCTATGACATCCCGATGGCGGTGCTGACCGAGCAGTACATGAACTACCTTGAAGAGATGCAGGAGTTCGACATCGAAGTGGCGAGCGAATTCATCGTCATGGCGGCGACGCTCCTGCAGATCAAGTCGCGCATGATGCTGCCGAAGCCGCCGAAGGAAAAGGAGGAGGAAGAGGCAGACGATCCGCGCAGAGAACTTGTGGAGCGCATCTTGGAGTATCGCCGCTTCCGCCGCGTCAGCGTGGAACTCGACGGCCTCGCCGCGCGGCAGGAGAGGATGTTTGCACGAAAACCGCTGCCGCTTCCCGTGCGCCGCCTTCCACCGGAGGAAATGTCCGTCGCCCTGCTCGTCGACGCCTTCCGCATCGCCATGGAGGTGCGCGAGGAGATCACGATCCCGAAGGCGCTCGTAGCGCCCGACGCCTACAGCATACAGGGAAAGATGGAGGACATCCTCGTGCTCCTCGACCGCGAGGGAGGGCAGATGCCGTTTGCCGCCGCATTCCCGTCGGGCACGCGTGCAGAGCTGATCGTTTCCTTTCTCGCGCTGTTGGAGCTGATCAAGCTCCGTTCCGTCGTGATTCGCCAGGGCGATCTTTTCGGCGATATTCTTGTTTGCCTAAGGACGAGTGATCACTGATGTTTATGGAAGAAATGCAGGCGCCTTTGGAGGCGCTGCTTTTTGTGCGCGGCGAGCCTGTAACGGCGGTGCAGCTCAAGGAGATCCTGCAGATTGACGAGGAGAGCTTGGCGGAACTTCTGGCGCTTTACGCGAAGACGTTGGAGGAGCGCGGGAGCGGACTCATGCTGCATCGCGTCGCAGGAGGCTTCCAGCTCGTCACGCGCCCCGAGTGTCATGCCTATGTGCAGAAGCTTGCAGAGGTGCAGGACAGGAAACTCACGACGCCGACCTTGGAGACGCTCTCGATCGTCGCCTTCAAGCAGCCGATCACGAAGCAGGAAATCGAGCGCATCCGCGGCGTGCGCGTCGAGCGAGCCTTGCAGAAGCTCCTAGAGATGGAGCTGATCGAGGAGGCAGGCAGGAAGCCTGTTCTAGGGCGGCCGATCCTCTACGGCACAACGGACGTCTTTCTCAAGTGCTTCGGACTCAATGCACTGAGCGACCTGCCTGCTTTGCCGGCCTTGGAAGAGGTGGCGGAAGAAGGCGACGTGCAGATTGAGCTGCTCGCCGCCGATGGGGAGGTTCAGACTGAGGAGGAAGAATCGTCGGAAGCGCTGACGGAAGATGGCGCAGAACGTGCTGAGGAGATTGACGACGCCTTGCATACGGAGGAAAACATTGATTGAATTATTGGCTCCGGCAGGGAGCAGGGAGGCGTTGACGGCCGCTGTGGAAAGCGGCGCTGACGCCGTCTATCTGGCAGGCAATATGTTCGGCGCACGCGCCTATGCGGATAACTTTGACGAAGAGGGACTGCGCGAGGCGATCGCCTTCGCTCACAGCCGTGACGTGCGCGTGCATGTGACGGTCAACACCATCGTGCGCGACGAGGAGATGGAGGCGCTCTCCCGCTACCTGCGCTTCCTCTACGAGGCGGGCGCGGACGCCGCGCTCGTGCAGGACCTCGGCGTTTATCGGCTCGCGCGTCAGGCGGCGCCCGGTCTGCCGCTGCATGCGAGCACGCAGATGACCGTGCACAATCTGGAAGGCGTGCTGCTTCTTCAGGAGATGGGATTTGAGCGAGTCGTGCTCTCGCGCGAGCTTTCGCTGGAGGATATCCGCTATATCACGGCGCACTGTCAGGCGGAGATTGAGACCTTCGTGCACGGGGCGCTTTGCGTCTGCTACTCGGGGCAGTGTCTGATGAGCAGCATGATCGGCGGCAGGAGCGGCAATCGCGGCCGCTGTGCGCAGCCGTGTCGTCTGCCCTATACGCTTGTCGATGAGACGGGCGCGGATGTTCTCGGCAAGGATGCGGGGCAGTTCCTGCTCTCGCCCAAGGATTTGAAGACCATCGAGCTTTTGCCGGAACTCTTGGAGAGCGGCATCGCTTCGTTGAAGATCGAGGGGCGCATGAAGCGTCCCGAGTATGTCGCTGTCGTCGTCGACGCCTATCGCCGCGCCATCGACGCCGTCGAGGCGGGCAGGGGACTGCCGAGCGCGGCAGAGGATGAAAAAGCGCTCGCGCAGATCTTCAACCGCGATTTCACGACGGCCTACTTAAAGGAGCGTCCGGGGCGCACGATGATGAGCGATTCCCGGCCGAACAATCGAGGCCTTCTTGTTGGGCGCGTCCTCGAAAACGACAGGACGGCGGGGCGCGTGAAGCTGAAGCTCTCGGGCGATCTGGCCGAGGGAGATCAGCTGGATTTCTGGGTCAAGGTCGGCGGCAGGAAGACGGCGACGGTGACGGATATCTGCGACAAGAAGGGTCGCTCCTGTCCTGCGGCGAAGGCGGGCGAGGAGGTCACATTGCCTCTCGATGCGCCCGTGAAACCGCACGACCGCGTATTCAAGGTGTTCGACGCACATCTCATGGAGAAGGCGCGCGGCTTTTTCCGCGCGGGTGCTCCCGTGCGGCGCGTGCCCGTGGCGGCGCATGTCCGCGTGCGCCTCGGCGAGCCTCTTTCCATTGCCTTGCGCGATCAGGACGGCTTTACGGCGCAGGCAAAGACGGAGTTTCGTGCGGAAGCTGCAAAGAAGCGTCCGTTGGATGCAGCGACCGTTGAAAAGCAGCTGCGCCGCATCGGCACGACGATATTTTCGCTGGGGGAAGTCTCCTTTGATATTGAGGATGGCGTGATGGTTCCCGTCAGCGAGATCAACGAGGCGCGGCGCAAGGCGTTCGCTGCCTTGCAGGAAGAGCGCCTAGCGCACTATCGCCGCGCCGCCCTGCCGGCATTCCGCTACGAAGAAGCGCCTGCCCGCGCTGGACGCAGGGTCGAGGCGCACATCGCGGCGGCGACGGACACGCTCGCCGGCGTGCGCGAGGCGCTGCGCTCAGGCACCGATGAAATCGTCTTCGGCGGCGATTCCTACCATCATCGTACGATTCCCCTGCGCGACTACGCAGAGGCGGCGCAGCTCGCACG
Organism: uncultured Selenomonas sp.; assembly: GCA_905373085.1. Lineage (GTDB taxonomy): Bacteria > Bacillota > Negativicutes > Selenomonadales > Selenomonadaceae > Selenomonas. The sequence goes on along the minus strand of CAJPRR010000037.1, from coordinate 6,481 downwards.
CGGCGCAGGATGCGCCATCGTGTTCAACACGCCGCGCCTCGTGCTGCGCCGCGACATGGCGGTATGGCGAAAGCTCGTCGAGGGTTTCGTGCGCCTTTCGCCCGATGCCGTCAGCGTCCACAACTTCGGCACGCTCCGCGTCGTGCGTGAGGCGGGGCTGAAGTTTTATGCCGATGCGTCGCTTCCCGTCATCAACTGCCGGGCGCTTGCGGAGCTTGCAGAAATGGGAGCGAGCCGCGCCGTTCTTTCGCCCGAGCTTACGCTGGAGCAGGCGGGGGCGCTTGCCGTGCGTGCGCCTTTTCCCGTCGAGTGCATCGTCGAGGGAAATCTTGAACTCATGGTATCTGAATACTGCGCCTTGGGCAGTTTCCTCGGCAATGCAGCGTCAGGCTCGTGTTCGATGCCGTGCTGCAAGGGAAAGACGCGCTACGCCTTGCTGGACAGGAAGGACATGAAATTTCCGCTCGTATTCGACCAGTCATGCCACATGCACGTCCTCAACGGCAAGCGCCTTTCGATGCTGCTTCATGCGATGGAGTTTGCGCCGCGCGGCATCTCTTTTTTACGCATCGACGGGCGCTTCATGGAAGCGGCAGAACTGGGAAGACGCGTGCGCCTCTACAAGGAATGGAGCCGCTTTTCAGGCACGCTCCTCAAGGAGCAGGAGGACTATCTGAAGGAGCTTGAGGGCAAGGATGTGACGCGCGGCCATTATTTCCGCGGCGTGCAGTAAAAGAGAAAGGTTATGTATGGAAAAGGAAACACTCGACACGCTTGAGTACGACAAGATTCGCGCGATGCTGGAAGCGAAGGCAGGCTCCGTCCTCGGCAAGGAGAAGGCGCGAGCCGTCCTTCCGTCGGGCGATTTTGCTGAGGTGGAGGAGCTTCTGCGCGAGACGGAGGAGGCGGTTCGCCTCTCAGCGTTTTCCTCGCCGCCCATGGGCGGAGTCTTCGACATCCGCGAGTCTCTGGCAAAGGCCGAGCGCGGCGCCGTGCTCGACCTCGGCGATTTTACCGATCTTCTGAGCACGATGCGTGCCATGCGTGCCGTCAAGCGCTTCTTCAAAGAAGTGGAGATGGACTTGCCGCTCACTAAGGAGCAGGCAAAGGGCATCGAGATCCTCGGGCAGTTGGAGCGCAGGCTGGAAAACAGCATCGACGAGCACGGCAATTTGCTTGATGATGCGAGCGTTGAGCTTTCACGCATACGGCGTGAACTGCGCTCGGGCAGACGCAGGGCGAAGGAGCAGATGGAAGCCATTCTGCACCGCACAGAGTATCAGAAATTCTTTCAGGACGCCATCATCACACAGCGTGCGGAGCGAAACGTCATACCGATCAAGCAGGAGTATCGCCAGAGCTTTCCGGGCATCGTCCACGACCAGTCGGCGAGCGGCGCGACGCTCTTCATCGAGCCGATGGCTCTCGTCGACCTCAACAACGACCTCAAGCAGCTTGCGCTCGCGGAGAAGACCGAGGTGCAGCGCATCCAGCGCCTTCTCTCGCAGGAAGTTGGCAAGAACGGCAGTGTTCTCGAAGGGAACTGTGCCATACTCGCCTCTCTGGACTTCATCTTCGCACGGGCGAAGCTTGCAGCCGATATGCAGGCGACGCGCCCCGCGATCAATCGCGAGGGAAGGACGAAGCTCGTCGCCGCACGTCATCCGCTGATCGATGCGGCAAAGGTCGTGCCCATTGACATCGCGCTTGGAGAATCGTACCGCATGCTGCTCGTCACAGGACCGAATACGGGCGGCAAGACGGTCAGCCTGAAGACGATCGGACTCTTTGCGCTCATGGCGCAGTCGGGCTGCTACATCCCCGCCGCCGCAGGATCTGAGATTTCTGTATATACGAACGTCTATGCGGTCATCGGCGACGAACAGAGCATCGAGCAGAGCCTCAGCACATTTTCCGCGCACATGTCGCATCTGGTCAAACTCTTGGAATGCGTCGAGGGTACGGATCTTCTGCTGCTCGATGAGATCGGTGCGGGAACCGACCCCGAGGAAGGGGCGGCTCTCGCCATGGCTATCCTTGAGCAGCTCCTCGCACGCGGCGCCTCGACGATCGTGACGACGCATTACTCGGAGCTGAAGACGTTCGCTTTTACGCGCGAGGGCGTCGAGAATGCCTGCGTGGAATTCGATGTCGAGACGCTGCGTCCGACGTACCGTCTGCTGACGGGGATGCCGGGCGCGAGCAACGCCTTTGCCATCAGCCGCCGCCTCGGCCTTTCGGAGGCGGCAATCCTGCGTGCACAGCAATTCATCAAGGCCGATCATGCGCAGTTCGAGAAGGTCGTGAACCAGCTCGAAAGCGAAAAGCTCATGTACGAGCAGAGGAACGCCGACATTCTGGAAAGGCAGCAGCGCGTGGCGAAGCTTGAGGAAAAGACGCAGGCGCTGAAGGACGAGATCCGCGAGAAGAAGGAGCAGATGCTCAAGAAGGCGAGGCAGGAAAGCGCGGCTCTCGTGCGGCGCACGCGGCGCGAGGCGGAGGAGATCATCAAGAGCCTCAAGGCGCAGTTCGACGACCTCGGCATAGAGAGCCGCCGCCGCGCCATGCAGGAGGCACGGGAGAAGCTGCAGGAGGCAGCAGAGCGATCGCGTACAGGACTTGTCCCCGGCAAGGCGTACAAAGAGAAGATCGACGTGAAGAAACTCGCCGCCGGCGATGTCGTCTATGTGCGAAAGCTCGACCAAAAGGCGACGGTGCTCAAGATCCAAGGCGCAAGCATCGAGGTGCAGCTCGGCAGCCTCAAGACGTATGTCAAGGCGGGAGACTGCCGCTTTGTCGAACGTGCGCGGAAAGAGCAGCCCGCCGCGAAAGGAAGCGGCCGCACGAAGGGCGCGGGTGCGCTTCTGCAGAAGACGGCGAACCTGCACAGCGAGATCGACGTGCGCGGACTGATGGTCGACGAGGCGGAGCAGCTGCTCGGCAAGTTCCTCGACGATGCCGTCATCGGCGGACTCGGGCAGGTGCTCATCATCCACGGCAAGGGGACGGGAGCGCTCAGAAAGGGCGTCCACGATTATCTCAAGCATCACAGGAGCGTCGCCCGCTTCAACTTCGCCGATGTCAGCGAGGGCGGCACAGGCGCGACGCTCGTCGACTTGCAGTGATATTGTGGAAGGTTTGTCTTGCCCTGTCACTTTCGTTGCAGTATAATGAAAGGCGTATCGTTGAATAGGATCGATTGGGAGGAGCTACTTCATGGAAAAACGTACCGATGCGACGCACACCTCGCGGCAGCAGCTGCAAAGGCGTTTAGCACCGAAGGCGAATCCGAAGCCGCCGCCGAAGAAGAAAAGTCGCGGCGGCAAGATCGTGCGCGCTCTCGTGGGTTTCTTCATCCTCGTTTTCGTCATGCTCGTCGGCATCGGCTGCGGCTTCTTGACGGCGAGCATGAATACGAAAGAAAATCTCGTCGAGGATATACGCCCGCCGGCATCCTCCCATATTTATGACATCAACGGCAACGAGATCGCCAACGTCCATGCGACGGAGAACCGCGAACCTGTAAAGCTCGCGCAGATTCCGAAGAACCTGCAGAACGCTTTCGTCGCGGTCGAGGACAATCGTTTCTACGAGCACATGGGCGTCGACCCGCGCGGCATCCTGCGCGCCGTCTATGCCAACGTCACGGGCAGGACGATTGCAGAGGGAGGCTCGACGATCACGCAGCAGCTCGCGAAGAACGCCTATCTGACACAGGATCGGACGATCAAGCGCAAGGTGCAGGAGGTCTTCCTCGCGCTGCAGATCGAGCGCCAATATACGAAACAGGAGATTCTGGAACTTTATCTCAATCAGATCTACTTCGGACAGGGCGCTTACGGCGTGCAGGCGGCAGCGAAGACGTACTTTGGCAAGAACGTCGAGGATCTCGATCTCAACGAGTGCGCGATGCTCGCGGGCATACCGAAGAGTCCCAACTACTATTCGCCGTTCAACAACTTCAACGCCGCGCAGGAACGCAAGGAAGTCGTGCTCGACCAGATGGAGAAGTACGGCTACATCAACTATGCGACGGCACGCAAGACGGCGAAGGAGAAGCCGACGCTGGTCAATAAGACGCAGGTAAAGGATACGACGGGCGCGTACTTCATCGACTATATCACGCAGAAGGTCATTGACCGATACGGCGCCGACGCCATCTACAAGGAAGGCCTGAAGATCTACACGACGATCGACATGACGATGCAGAAGGCGGCGGAAGAGGCCGCGCATACCGTGGCCGTGCAGCGCACGGACGGCAACGGCGTGCAGCAGCCGCAGATGGCGCTCGTCGCCATCGACCCGCATACGGGATACATCAAGGCGATGGTCGGCGGCCGCGGCACGGATCAGTTTAACCGCGCGACGATGGCGGAGCGCCAGCCAGGTTCGTCGTTCAAGCCCTTCGTCTTTGCGGCAGCATTGGAGGCGAATTATTCGCCTGACACCGTCATCGACGACAGTCCGATCAAGATCGGCGGCTGGTCGCCGAAGAATTACAGCGGCAATTACAGCGGCAAGGTGACACTGCGTACGGTGGCGCGCTATTCGCTCAACGTGCCGACGGTAAAAATCGCGCAGAAGCTCGGCATCGACAAGCCGATTTACTATGCGCAGGAGATGGGCATAACAACCTTCGTGCTCGACGGCGAGCGCAACGACAAGAACTTCTCCACGGCGCTCGGCGGACTCACGAAGGGCGTGACGCCTCTGGAACTGACGAGCGCTTACGGAACATTTGCAAACAAGGGCATACACGTCGAGCCTGTCGCCATCGTCAAGATTCTCGATCGCAACGGCAAGGTTCTTGAACAGGCGGAACTCAAGCAGAAGAGCGTCATCAAGGAGAGCAGTGCGGCGGCCCTGACGAGCATGCTGCAGGATGTCGTGCAGCATGGCACGGGAACGCGCGCGAACATCGGCCGCCCTGCCGCAGGCAAGACGGGCACGACGGATGACTATCACGATGCGTGGTTCGTCGGCTACACGCCCGACCTCGTGGCGGGCGTGTGGATCGGCAATGACGACAACACGTCGTTGGGCGTGATGTCGGGCGGCATGGCGCCGGCGGAAGTGTGGAAGGCGTTCATGCAGCAGGTCGTCGCAGGCACGCCCGCGAAGAACTTTGACGGTGTGGCATATACCGCAGGAAGCGTCAGCGAGATTAAGGACGAAAAATCGGCAAAGGACGAGAAGCATACAGACAAGAAGGAAAAGGACGCGAAAAACGGCACGGATGTCAAGGGTGCTCCGAAGCCCGATGCAGGCGGCAGAACCATGGGGGACGGCGCACAAAAGCAGCCGACTGCCGTGCCGGCGCAGCAGTCGCCGCCGCCTGAACCCGGCGCAGGACCTGAGCCGGGCGCAGGGGTTTCCAAGGGCAGGGATTGATGTGCTTTTTGAAAGACGAGTAGAGAAGGGAAGAGTTCGTTGACGAATGTTTTTGATGTTTTGAAAGAGCGCGGCTTCATCGCCCAATGCACGGATGAAGAAGGTGTGCGCGAACTGCTCGGCAAAGAGAGCGTGACCTTCTACACAGGTTTCGACCCGACGGCGGACAGCCTTCATGTCGGACATTTCCTCGGACTCATGGCGATGTCGCACATGCAGCGTGCCGGGCATCGCCCCGTGTGCCTCGTGGGCGGCGGCACGGGAACGGTCGGCGATCCTTCGGGGCGCACGGACATGCGAAAGATGCTGACGGATGCGGATATCGAGCACAACTGCGACTGCTTCAAGAAGCAGATCGCGCGTTTCATCGACTTTTCTGAGGGCAAGGCGCTGATGGTCAACAACGGCGATTGGCTGAGGAAGCTCAACTACATCGAACTTCTGCGCGAGGTTGGAGCACATTTCACCGTGAACCGCATGTTGGCTGCTGAAGCCTACAAAACGCGTTGGGAGAAGGGGCTGACCTTCCTCGAATTCAACTACATGGTCATGCAGGCCTACGACTTTCTGGAACTCAGTCACCGCTGCGGCTGCAAACTGCAGATGGGCGGCGACGATCAGTGGTCGAACATCATCGCGGGCGTCGAGCTGATTCGCAGGAAGGAAGCGAAGGCCGCCTACGGACTGACCTTCACGCTTCTCACGAAGAGCGACGGTCAGAAGATGGGCAAAACGGCGGGCGGCGCCCTCTGGCTCGATGCCGAGAAGACGTCGCCGTACGATTTCTACCAGTACTGGCGCAATATTGATGACGCCGACGTTGAAAAATGTCTTGCGCTCTTGACCTTCCTGCCGATGGAAGAGGTGCGCCGCTTGGGCGCGCTCAGGGACGCGGCGATCAACGAGGCCAAGACGGTGCTCGCCTACGAAGTCACAAAGCTTGTGCATGGAGAGGCAGAAGCAGAGAAGGCGAAGGCGGGCGCCGAGGCGATGTTCGGCGGCGGCGCAGGGGCGGCGGCTCTGCCGACGTTCATGCTGACCGCCGAGGAGATGGGCGCGAAGCTCCTTGATATCCTTGCAAAGAACGGCG
>CAJPRR010000036.1 GCA_905373085.1 uncultured Selenomonas sp. | reverse complement strand
TCATGGACAGCCGATTCATGCCCGAGGTGCTGCAGGCCGTGCCGGGCGACGGATATGTCATCTATGCGTATTTCAACGACGGCACCGTGCGCCGCTACGATGCAGCGAAGCTCGTGCAGAAGGGCGGCATCTTCGCGCGGCTCAAGGATCGTGCATTCTTCACCGCCGCCCTGACGGTCATGAACGGCACGGCGGCATGGGATGTCACGGGGACGCGCGATGCGGCGCAGTGCATTGATATAGATCCGTTCGTCCTCTATGAGTCTCCCGTTGTACCCGATCCGCTGGAGAAACGCGAACATTCCTAGACGATGACGCTTTCTTGGAAAAGATTTGCTTCTGAGAAAGGATTGCTTTTTTGAGGACTAAAAACCCAAGTACGAATAGTACAATAAGACTGACCTATGATAAAATTTTAAAAAAATATGAAACTTTATGGCGGAGATGGATTTTCTTGGGAAATCATAGTATACTATAAAATGGATATGATGCTTTTTCACTGATATGAAGAGAGAGTATCCTTGCTATATGGGAATTACATCCTAATTCGAGGGGGGTCTGCTTTGCAGCCAAACGATATGGGGACGATCATAGCTCTGATCTATCGGTACAGCCAGAGCTATTTTAACGAAGTGTTGAAGACGTATGGTTTGGGCAACGGGCAGTACGTGTTCTTGCTGCACCTTCTCGACCATGAGGGCATCAATCAGGAGACCTTGGCGCACATGGTGAAGATCGACAAGACGACGGCAGCGCGCGCCGTGGCGCGGCTTGTCCATGCCGGCTATGTGAGCCGCACGGTCAGCGAGAAGGATCGCCGCGCCTACGTGCTGCGCACGACGGAGAAGGCGCAGACCGTGAAGAGGACGCTGAAGAAGACGATGGACGACTGGTATGAGATCTTGGTGCGGGATTTCTCCCCGGAAGAGTGTCGTCAATTTGACCGCTTGCTGAAACAGGCTGTGGAGAACGCTGCAGCGCAGGAAGCTTAGCGCTGTCAGCCTTCCTTGAAAAGCCCCGAAGAATCGTGCGATTTTTCGGGGCTTTTTCGTGCGCCTTGGCGCATCTTTTCAACGGCGCGGACGTCTCGCCGTCTTCGTCCCCTCGACGACAGCCGTCAGCCTGAAATGCGGCTGCGCCTGAATGAAGAGCCTGCCGCCGATCTCGTGCAGGCGGCGCGTCATGGCGCCGAGGCCGCCGCCGCGCTGAAAGCCGTGCGGGCAGCCGACGCCGTTGTCCTCGACGATCATGCGCCTTTCCGCGAGCGTGAGCGCGATGCGGTCAGCATGCCCGTGGCAGACGGCGTTGCTCAGGGCTTCCCGGAGGATGGCGGCGAAGGTCTCGGCGCGCCGCCTGTTGTGCGGCAGGTCGCCCGTGACGGCGATCTCTATGCCCAAGTCCCTATAGGTGCGCAGCATGTTTTCGACGAGATCGGCAGGAAGCGGCTCCTTGTCAAGGGGCACAGGTTCGAGCAGCCGGTCTATGCGCACGATGGTTTCAAGCGCGTCCTTGGGAGCGGGACTGGCGAGCAGCTGCTGCAGCATGCTGATGCGCTGTCCGAGAATGTCGTGCACGCGTGCCGTGATTTCCTGCAGGGTGCGTTGGCGCTCCGTTTCTTCGAGCGTTTCGAGAAGCGCCTTTTGTTCGTTGGCGCGTGCGGCAAGAAGCCTGTTCTTCACTTCGAGGTCCTGCGTCAGCGCATCGAGTTCCGTGACGCAGGCCGTCGTCATCTGCCAGCCGCGCATGCCCTCGGTCAGGTGCGTGCGCTGGCAGAGCCAAGCGTCTCCTGAGGAGAAGCGCAGGAGGAAGGCGTTCTTCTGCGTGGTTTTCGTCGCTTCAGGAGAGCCGGAAAAGTTTTCAAGCGCCTGCCAGAAGGCGAGCGCATTGCGGTACTGCGTGCCGAAGAGCCTTTCCATAAAGCGCAGCATCGTGATGTTCACGAGAACGGTCTTGCCGCTTTCCTTTGCAAAGAGCACGCCTTCGGGCAGATGGTCGAGCGCTTCTCTCATGGAAGCGGCGCTCGCCTCGTGCGCGAGGGCAAAGCGCTCCCTGTGCGCGAGAAGCGCGAAGCGCAGGGCGATGAGCGTGCAGGAGGAGAGTGCGCTCCAGGGAAGGAAGTCGTCGAAGAAAGGCAGCAGGAGGAGTCCTGCGCCGACAAGGAGGAGGGCGCACCAAGCTCCCTTCTGCCGCAGGAACAGCCCGAGGACGACGGCGCTGCAGCCGGCGAGGAGTCGTTCCTGTGCCAAAATCTCGCCGCGCGGCAGACCGTCCTGTATGGCGTGCCATGCCGTGCCGAAGAAGAGGATGCTGACGATGAGCATGGTGCAGGCGGCGGCTTCGGGCAGCATCCTCTTGAGGCCGCGCTCGCCATGGCGCTCAAGCGACCAGAAGAGGGCGCCGCTTTCGGCGATGAGCGAGAGCGAGGCGAAATAGAGGAAGGAGAGGTAGGCGTCGTAGCCGTAGGAGGTCATGTTTTCCATGGTTTTTTCACCTCGCATTTCGTCGCGCTCTTCCTGTCGGCAGATGTTCGTTCTGCGTCTTTTTCCGTGATGTGCGTCGTCACGCAGAGGGAAATGGCATAGCCGAGGTCACGCAGACCGACACGCACGTCGTGCTGCTTCTGCCACGCCTCAGCCCAAGGCTTGAGCCATGCGGCATGGGCGAGAAGGAACGTCGCCTGCGGCACGGGATTTTCCGAGAAACGGCAGAAAACTTCGCCTTCGCCGTCTCTCGCCGCGCGTGCGAAGAAGTCGGCGAAGAAGTCGAAGAGAACGAGGCCTGCGCCCGCCTCTACGGCTGAATGGATGTTCCATTCGACGCCGACGCGCACGCCGAGCGGGCGTAGGTAGGCGGTCGTCTCGGAAATCGCCATCGAGAGTTCGTCGGGACGGATGCGCCCCTCAGCCTCCCCCTTGAGGAAGAGCACGCAGCGCTTCTTCAGGTAGGAGGAGAGCAGGTTGAGCCGGCGCACGACATCTTTGATGTGCTCGTCGTCGCTGCTCGTTTCGATTTCGTCGCGGAAATAGCGCAGGATGGGACGCTTGGCGGCAAAAATGGTTTCGAGGTCTTGGGCGAGTTGCTTTTTCACGGCCTGCGCCTGATGCGCCTTCTTGATGCGGTGCTCCCGCGCGAGGAGCGCGTTCATGCGCTCAAGGGCGTCCTTGGCACGAGCGAGCGCGGCCTGCTGCGCATGGAGCGGGCGCAGATCCTCGTGCCAGACGATGGAGCCGCCGGGAATCGCCATGCGCGAGGTGCGCACGTCCGCCGCTTCGTCCGGCAAGGCGGCGGAAGAGGAAAAGAGGAGGCGGTTCTCGTTGTCGAAGAGCTGCATGGCGAGGCGCGAGTGGGTGAAGAACTTGCGATGGCCGCGGTTCGAGGGCATCAGCCCCGTGCGCAGGCACAGTTCGAGCAGCAGCAGGAAGAAGAACGCCGTCGTGATGGTGATGTCGCTCGTCCTGAGCGACGTGAAGAAGTTGTAGGCGATGGAGTAGAAAAGGAAGGAAGCGAAGAGGGCGAAGGGCAGCAGCATGGAAAACGTGAAGACGCCTTGGCGGCGCGCCTTGCGTGCGAGGACGAGAAGAGCCGCCAAGACCTCGGCGAGCCAGAGCGTCCAGTAGACGTAGGCGCCCCAGGCGATTTTTCGCTGCCATTCGCGCGTGATTTCGTTCCACTGGATGACAAAGACCTGCTGGTGGATGTCGTTGGCGAGAATCAAGAGGGCTAGCACGAGATTGAGGGCGAAGACGCTCTTGAGCCACGCCGGCATCTTCTTGTCGAGGACGTCCTCGTCGGACGCCCACGCGATCCAAAGGAGGGAGACGGGGATCCCCGCGCGGAAGACGTAGTAGAAGTACCAGAGAAGATTCTGGAATGCCATGTCGTAGGCGGGCGAGAAGAGCCGCGCCATGCGATTCATTTCCCAGAGGAGGAGCATGGCGGCGAGCAGCAGCACGGCACGCCGCGTGCCTCGGTGCAGCACGCGCTGCCATATCGTGCCGCTCCAGAACACGGTGACGGAAAGGGTCAGGACGAGCAGGAAGAAGCGGTCGTCGCGCTCGTGCGGGAAGGCCAGGCGCAGGGGATCGCGCTCGTGCGAAAGCATGTAGGCTCGGCTCGTCTCCTTGCCGAAGGCGCTGACATCGGCGATGGGGCGGGCTTCGGGCGGAATGCTCTGCGCGTAAGCGAAGCCGTGCAGCGCAGAGGAGATTTCTGTAGGAAATTGCAGCGGTTCATGCGAGAGGACGCCCTTGGAGAAGACGAGCGTGCCTTCGGGCGGAATCGAGATGCGAAGCGGCGCGCCTGCGCGGATCAGCTGCTCCGCCTGATAGGAGAAGAGCACGTAGACGTCGCCGCCGTTCTTCTCGTCGCTGAGATCGGAGTCGCCCAAGGGAAGGGTGCGGTAGCGCAGCCGGCCTTCTTGACGCAGACGGTTGAAGAAGGCGAGCGTTTCCTTGAGCTGCGGCTCGGACGATCTGCCGCGCATGAGCGCGAGCGTCGTCAGCTCGCGCTCGGGCGAGGAGGCGGGCAGCACGATGCGCACATGCTCTTCGAGATCCTTCCAGCCGTGCACGTCGAACGGGCAGTCCTCGCGCACGGCGAGCACGACGACAGCGAAGTAGTGCGGATACCAATGCACATTGTGCGGTGAGCCGGCGAGGAACATCTGCGCCTGAAAGCCGTACGCCTCGACCGCGTCGACGCGCCGCTCGCGAAACAGCTCCAAAAGCCTGTCCGACGTGCCGTAGAGCGCGTCGATGTCGGGCGAGGCGCGAAGGAGCGTATCGGCATAGGCCGCACCGAAGCGCTGCTCGTAGCCGAGCGTCGCCGCCCGGCCTTCGCTCGGAGAGAGGAGGGAGAAGAGGCACGCGAAGAAAACGAGCGCGAAAAAAGCGCCCCGCGTGCCGCCTCTTTCGTGTGTCATTGTTCGCCGCCCCCTTTGCGCTCCTTTCTCTTATCTTCTATTTCTCGCAGGAAGGCAGAAATCCTTGAGGCGAAGATACTTATTTATGGAAGAGCGCCGCCTTTTCATCGCTGCGGCGGGAAAGTTGGGATTCCTATACAAAAAGGGGCGTATATGGTAGACTGTATAATATAGAAAAATTCCGAAGACTTTCTTTTTTGCGAGGTGGAAGAATGGAAAAACGTGTCGATGTGAAAGCCCTGTACGAACTGTTGGACGATGCGGAAAGACGTCTCGAAGACGCCGCGCGGGAAATGCGCCTTCTGCTCGAAGATGCCGAGCAGAAGGCGCTGCCGGAAGAAGAGGCCGTGCGGGCGCTCAGGGACAGTCTGAAAGAAATATCCGATATGCGTACTGAACTCGCGGCGAAGGGAGCGGCTCTCGGCGCAGCTCCCTCTTCGTTTGCCATTGCCGATTGGCGGCGGGCGCTCGCCGTCTATGAGGAAAAGTGCGCGAACGAGGCGGGACGCGAGGCGCTGGCGCTGCTGCAAAGGCTGTATTCCGAGGATGAAGAGTGCCAGTCTGCCATCGAGACGCTGAGAGCAAGCTGCCCGTCGCTCGAAGCAGACGCCCTTGGCAGGAAGAAGCCCGACCTGCTTCGGGATATCAAGCTTCTCATGGAAGCCCTCCGGCAAAAGAAGCCGCTGAAGCCGGAGAGCAAGCTCCTAAAGTACGGGATGAAGCTTGCGCGTTTTCCCGAGAAGCTGGTCATCGCTGCTGCGACGGGCGATCCGCCGCTCCTGCTGCATGAGCAGGGAGAAGCGGCGGATGAAACGCCGGCAGCGGAAGAAGCGGACGTGCCGCATGACGGGTCGGATGGGAAAGAGGCGGCGCGTGCCGAAAAAGAGAATGCGGCTGCGTGTGCTGCCGCCCCTGCCGCCGCAGATGCATCGGCAAAAGAAGCGCAGGACGAGCGCATTGCCACGACGCTTTTCGAGCGCATCCGAGAAAAATATACGACCGAGCACCCCTTGCTCGAAATCGAAGACCATTCTGCCGAGAAGAATCCTACGGCAAAGACCATCAAGAATTATCTGAAACAGGGCACCGCCACGATCGGCTCTTTGCGCCGCTTCGTGATGATCTTGGGAAGCTGTCGGATGATTGGTGCGCCATGGGTTGCAGCGCAAGCGAAAACGGACATCGCGCTCGTGAAGTCCGTACTCGCTGATATGGCAGAGCGCGGCTTCCTGCGTCTGCTGCATTTTCGCGGCTTGCCCGACATGTACGATGTCCCCGCAAGGCTTTATCCCGAGTTGAGGGCCAAGGAAGTCCTGCGCCTCCTGCATTGGAAAAAGAAGTCGCTGCAGCCGCCTGAGGAGATAGCCGATCCGCTGGTGCTGGAGGTGCTGTTCAACCTGCTTTATGAGCAGGGCGACCTCCATGCGGATCGACGGAAAGGAGCGCTGCACGGAAAAGAGACGGACTGGTATGGCGATGAGGGCTGCTTCCTCCTGACATCACGCACGGCTCTCAGGGAAGAACACTACATTTTCATGGCTGCGCCGCCGACCGTCAAGTGGTTGGAAAAAGTGCGGGCGGCACGCAGAAAAGCCCCCGAGAGCGTCCTGTACCTTCTGGGTGCGGATGCACAGCATATCGAGGAAATTCGCGCCTTCCTTGAGGAGCACTGCGAGACCGCGCTGAAGGTCGCGGGGACATACACATGGGAAGAGGACGCATGGAAAGAGACGAGCGCCGATGAAGCGAAGGTTCGCGCGGAAGGTGCGGGAAATGCCGCGATAGAAAAGAATGCGCCGAAAGAGGAAACGACGGCGGACAGTCTGCAGGAGCCGAAAAGCGTCTCGGCGGATGCGAGAGGAGCAGGCGACGAAGAGGCTTTAGGCGAAGGCGCGGCTTCAGGAGAAATGCCGACGATGGAAGCCGCATCGGCGCGAGTGCAACTCGTGGCGGAGACGCCGACGGCTGACGCAGCGACGATCGCCGCCGAGCCGACACAGCCGATGGCGACGGAGTCGATGACGGCACAGCCGATGGCGGAAGATGCGGCATCGGCTGCACAGGAGACACCGACCGCCGCAACTGCCGTGATTTCGCCAGTCGAGGAGCTGTCTGCCGAAGAAGCAGCTTCTGCCGCTGCCCTTGCCCTTGCCAAAGACGCTGCGCTCCCCGGCGCGAGCGCAATCATGAAGGGCATGCACATCGAGCAGCATCTCCATGCGATGCTAGAATGCGGCGATTTCGCCAGCGCCTCGGCGTACATCCATGCGGCGGCGCACTTCGCGCCGGATTCGTGGAAGCAGCTGAATCAGGAGCTTTCCTACGCGCTTTTTGCACCGTTGCAGAAGATCCGCTACTCCTCCGACGTTCTCACGGACGTCTATTTCACGCAGAGCATGGGAGAACCGCATGAAGGATTGGCCGTCTCCGCCATGCTCTGGAACTTCTATCTCGATCATACGTCTTATGACTACGGGATGCAGAGCCTCCTCGGCACGGCGAAGAGCTTCGACTTGCTCAAGGAAGCGGCAGGGCTCAGCGACGCGCTCTACATCCTCATGCAGTTCAAGACGGAAGCGCAGAGCGGCGCGGACAAGTATGCCGACTACCGGCTCAAGGACAAGAGCCGTATGGAAGAGCGCGTCAAGGAGCTGCAGAGGAAAGCCCGGGAATACGAGAACACGTTCGTTCGCGGTCATATTACGGAAAACGGCAGCAACCGCCGCTTCATCGAGACGCAGAAGCTGATGTTCGCTCCCGACGGCAACCTCGCCAACGCCCTGCATTCCGTTGCCGAGGGGGAAAGGGAGATGTTTGACCTCGTCCGCGACTATGTCGCAGAGGCGTTTCTGGAAGATGCAGAAGAGGGCGCTCCCCATTTTGAAATGCAGAATGTCAGCGCGGACAAGATCGATCGCCTGATTGACGACTGCTGGCACAGGGCGGGCAGCCTCGTCCTCATACAGAGGCGCTCGTCCAAGCTTGTCGGCGCGTTTCGCAGTTCCCTGCAGAAGCGCCTCGAAAAGATCGCCGTCCTGCTGACGCAGTGGGTGAAGTGCTCGGACGCGCTCGGCATTGACGAGACGAACAGCTGCCTGCCCGCCTACCGCAAGATGCACGGGAGGCTCCTCGAACAGCTGGAAAAGGCGCAGGAGTCCATCCAAGAGACAGATCTTCCCACGTGGGAACGGCAGGTCGTTTCCCGTACGATCGGCGAGATCGTGCGCCGTCTGCGCGGTGACTACGACGAGAAGGAGCAGCGCTTCTTCTACGCCGACTTCCTGCGGACACCGTACGTGCTTCTCGACGAGGACTTTTTGCCGCGCGTCACGCAGAGCGTCGGCGACCTCGAAAGTTTCTTCCCCCTGCGGCGCATCGAGCAGCATTTTGCAGCGGAAAAGCCCGCCTTCGCCGTGCGCCTGCAGGAGATTCTCGATGGGAGCGACGACCTCGGCTCGGCCCGGCTCATCGTCTCGTATCTCGATGCGACGGGAGAGCCGCCCGCGCCCGAGGTGTGTGCCATGATCGAACGCATGGAGCCGGACAGCATCATCGCCCATGCCGAGCGTGTGAAGAAGGAATTCATCGAGAGCTTGGAGCTTGCGCAGAGCTACGGGCAGATCGAATCGGCCATCGAGGACAAGAAGGAAAAGATCCTTGAGACGGTGGAAGCCTGGTTCGTGCGCTGCCGGGAAAACCTTGACTACGGCTTTTTCGCGGCCATCGTCGAGGCGTTCAAGAAGAAGATCGACGACGATGCGGAGCATCGCGGCAAGGCTCTTCGAACCGAATTGGACAAGCTGCAGACGACTCTGCCGCCCGCAGCTGACGAAGAGGAGAGCGAGCGTCGCGCGGCGAAAATCAAGAAGATCCGCCGCATGATCGACATCAAAAACTATACCGTCGCCGAAGATATGCTGCACCGCTTCGGCGAGGATGCGGACGACTCGCCGCTCGAATCCCTGCAGACCGACGAACTGCGGGACTTCTTGCGCTTCTATGAGAGCAGCTACAACAAGGTGTACCGTCCGAACCGCACACTGTCCTCCCTTCTGCATTTGCACGGACGCAACAAGGAGACGCGCGGCGGCGAGGCGCTTCTCAATGCATGGCCGAAATTCGGCAGTTCGAATCAGAGCGACATGATCGGAAAGCTGCTGCGCGGACTCGGCTTCTCCGTTGCCTCCGTAAAGGCGCTTTCTCCCATCGGCAAGACGGAAAACTACGAGGCGCTTCTCGAAGAAGCCGCAGGGGGGCGGCGCAACTACGCGCATCCTTTCGCCGCCTTCGGATCGAGGGCGACACAGACGCCGTTCCGCGTCATCTGCCTCTACGGCAAGTTCGACGCCGACGCACTGATCGACCGCTTCAAGGAGATCGGCACGGCGAAGCCCACGCTCGTCTTCCTCGACTATGCGCTGCAGAAGGATCAGCGCAACCACTTGGCGCGCAAGACGAAGCTCGAGATCCCCGAATGCTGCTTCGCCGTCATCGACCGCGTGGTGATCAGCTATCTCGCGGAGCATTATGCGGAAACGAAGATCAACCGCATGACGCTCTCCATCACGATGCCGTACACCTTCTACCAGCCCTACATACCGAATGCGGCGAACGCCATGCCGCCCGAGATGTTCATGGGGCGCAAGGAGGCGCTCGACAAGATCGTCAATCCGCAGGGCGAGAACATCGTTTACGGCGGCCGCCAGCTCGGCAAGTCGGCGCTCCTGCGCATGGCGGAATACACGGTCAACCGCATGGGCGACGGCAGCCGCGCCCTGATGGTCGATGTCAAGAGCCGCGGCGTCGAGGAAGCGGCGCTGCGCATATCGCGCGAGTTCGCCGACCGCAAGATCCTCGCGGCGGATTTCGAAACGCGCGATTGGGCGGAACTGGCACGTGCCATCCGCCTGCGCCTTGATGAAAAGGAAGCGCGGATTCCCTACCTGCTGCTGCTCATCGACGAGGCCGACGCCTTTATCGAGAGCTGCAAGGCGGTCGATTACCGCCCCTTCGAAGAGCTAAAGAACATCCAGACCATCGGGCAGGAGCGCTTCAAGTTCGTCATCGCCGGTCTGCGGAACGTCGTGCGCTTCGACAAGGAGGCGCTGAGCAAGAACAGCGTCCTCGCGCATCTGAAGTCGTACACCGTGCGCCCGTTCAGCGTCATGGAGGCGAGGGAACTCCTCGAAGTCCCGCTCGCGTGCCTCGGCCTGCGCTTCTCCGAAGAGAAGCAGGCGCTCGTCTCGACGATTCTCGCGACGACGAATTACTTCCCGGGGCTTATCCAACTCTACTGCTACAAGCTGCTCGAAGCCATGAAGAAGGACTATGCGGGATATGAGGAGGCGAACACGCCGCCCTACGAGATCAACGAGAAGCACATCAAGAAGGTTCTGGCGGAAGCCGATTTCATGCAGGACATCTATAACAAGTTCGACATCACCCTGCGCGTCGACGAGGACTGCTATTATCACATCCTCGCCATCCTCATGGCGGCTCTCTACCACGACGGAGAGAATCCCGAGGGCTATCTGCCCAAGGATCTTCTTGAGCGCGGGAAGGATTACGGCATCAAGAAGATGGAAATGCTTTCTCTGGAGAACGTGCATGCCCTGATGGAAGAGCTGCGCGAACTGAACATCTTCCGTCTGACAGCGGGCGGGCGCTATCTCTTCGCGCGCTACAACTTCTTCCAGCTCATGGGCAGCAAGGAGCATCTGGAAGACGAACTTCTCACCTATATGGAGGAATGAAATGGAAAAGATCTGGTGGGAGAGCGTCCCCAATGCCGCCCGCTACGTGCAGGAGATCGTCGATGCGGTCCGCGAGGAAAAGAGCATGGTTCTCGTGCTGGGGAAAGACGTCCCGTGGCGCGAATTTCTTCCCGTGCTCGTCGAAGAGCGCATCGCTTTCCTGCCTGACCGCTCGCTGAAGCGTCTCGCCTGCCCCGCCGAAGAGCCGGGCGCCTACCTTCTTGAGCATTACTGCATGGAAGAAAAGCGCCTCGCCTACCGCGCGGGCAAGTCCTATGCGCAGTTCCTCGCCGAGGCGGAAGGGCTCGTGCTGCACAAGGCGATCGTGTGGATCGATATTCAGGATGCGGCCAAGGCGCGTGCGTGGACGGAATTCATCCACGCCTATTACGGCTTTGCGAAAAAGGGGGCAGCGGCTCCCTCGTTCCTCCTCGCCTTCTCCGAGGACTTTGGCGTAGGGCGCGGCTGCAAGGGCGTCGTATATCGCGCCTTTTCCGATGAGGTCAACGAATTCGACCGCTTCGCCTTCGCTACGCTGGCGGCGGCAAGCAGCGTTGGGCAGCGGCGCCTCAAGCCCTATCTCGCTACGCTCGCCGCGACCGTCTGCGCCGAGGATATGGAACTGTGCGCCGCCTGCAGCCGGCGCGGCATGGATTTCCTGCGCCGCCCGCGCGAGACGCTCGAACGGATCGCCAAAGAAGAAGAGCGAAGCGACGGCAGTCCCTTCGCTCTCGACGCGCTCTATGAAGATCTGGCACGCCGGATCTGGAAGGCGCAGGTCAAGACCGTGTTCCCCGCCATCGAAGATCGGCGTCAGGCCTACATCAAAAAATGCCGCGATGCGCTTCGCACCATGAACCTC
Source organism: uncultured Selenomonas sp. (assembly GCA_905373085.1). Lineage (GTDB taxonomy): Bacteria > Bacillota > Negativicutes > Selenomonadales > Selenomonadaceae > Selenomonas. The sequence goes on along the minus strand of CAJPRR010000036.1, from coordinate 4,792 downwards.
GTGCCCGAAGAGGTTGAGATCGGCGTGCTCTCGCATAAGGCGGCGGTCGGGGAAATCAAGCTCCCATCCGCGGATGTAGAAGAGCTGTTCCTGCTCAAGGAAGCGAGGAATCATCTCGCACATATCCGGGAAGTTCCTTTTGGCGTTGTGGAGAAGCTTGTGTTATAATTGTTTCAGTGACTGGCGAACCGTCGGTTCTCCTCCATGTGAGGAGGTGATGTGTGTGACGCTTTATGAAAAGCTGTCGCTCCTCATTGCAGCGCTTGCGCTGGCAGTGGACATCACTTTTCATCTGCTTGCCATGAAGCCCCAAGAGGTCAAGCCATAGACGCAGACCGATTGGCTAGGCTTCTGCAAGGCGTGAGGACATATGTACAGCGTGCCGCTTTGATGAAACTGTTGCGAGAAACGGGCATAAAAGCAAACCATATCACTTTGTGTGACGGCTGAACATATGTCCTGAAAGTTTGGCATGTAAGTAGAAAAAAGAACCGCTGCGCGGTTGCGGCGGTTCTTCTTTCAAGACAAAAATCTTAACAGGAGAGACTGACGCACCCAAAACGCCAGTCACTCTTTCTTTTGTCATTATAGATTTTTCGTGCATGGATGTCAAGCGCGCCAGCGAAAGGGCGCGCTCGGCATCCATTTTCTTTCAGCGAATCTTTTCGATTTGGCTCAGCAGCTGCCGACCTCGTCGAGCGCCTTGGCTTCGCCCGTCTTCTTGAGGCTTACGGCTCTTCCTTCGCCGAGTCCCGTGAAGATGACGAGGCAGGCGTCGGACTTCGCATGTTCCTTGATGTAGGCGTCGTCGAAGGTCATGAGGCGGTCGCCTTTCTTGACCTTCTGGCCGCCTTCGACGAAGACCTCGAAGCCCTGCCCGCCGAGCGCGACGGTGTCGACGCCGATGTGCAGCAGGTACTCCGTGCCGTCGGCAGCCTTCATGCCGATCGCGTGCTTTGTGTCGAAGACGAAGACGACTTCGCCGTCCTCGGGCGCGTAGACCGTCTCTTCCGTCGGGTAGACGAAGTAGCCATCGCCCATCATCTTGCCCGCGAACGCCTCGTCGGGCGCTTCCTCGATCGGATGCACCTCGCCTGCGACGGGCGTGAAGAGCGTATGCGCGGCAGTTTCATCGGCGGACGCTTCCTGTGCGCCCGACTCCTGCGCCGAGGTGTTTTCCTCAGGAGCATTTGTCGCAGAAGCTTTTTCTGCAGCTTTTCCCGTCGGCTCTGCAGCGGCCGTCGCTTCCGGCTCGATGTCGGGGGCTGTTTCGAGGTACGTCTCAAGGTTCGACTTGATGACGGCGACCTGCGGGCCGTAGATGACCTGCACGCCCGTGCCCTTGACGATGACGCCGACGGCACCCGTCGCCTTCAAGAGCTTCTCATTGACGAGCGAGGAATCCGCGACCGAGCAGCGAAGGCGCGTTGCGCAGCAGTCGACGGAAGTGATGTTCCTCTTGCTGCCGAGGCCGCGTGCGATCGCCGCGCTCTTGGCGTCGGATGCTCCCGCGCCGGACGCTGCTCCCGCCGCGCCGTGCTGCGCCTGATAGTCGGCCTTCGAGTAGAGTTTCGTCTCCTCGTCGTCGTCCTCGCGGCCCGGCGTCTTGAAGTCGAAGTGGCGGATCATCCACGAGAAGATGAAGTAGTAGAGGAAGAAGTAGACGACGCCGACGGGAATGATATACATCCAGCTCGTCTTCGCCTCGCCCTGCAGGATGCCGAAGATGAAGAGGTCGAGGAAGCCGCCCGAGAACGTCAGGCCGACGGCGATGTTGAGGATGTGCGCGATCATGTAGGCGGCGCCCGCGAGCGCGACCTGCACGGCGAAGAGCGCAGGTGCGACGAAGAGGAAGGAGAACTCGATTGGCTCGGTGATGCCTGTGAGCATCGAGGTCAGAGCCGCCGAGAGCAGGAGACCGCCCGCGACCTTCTTCTTTTCGGGACGCGCACAGCGGTACATGGCGAGCGCCGCGCCCGGCAGGCCGAAGATCATGAAGATGAACTCGCCCGAGAAGTAGCGCGTCGCATCCGAGCTGAAATGCGTGACGTCGGGCGAAGCGAGCTGGGCGAAGAAGATGTTCTGACCGCCTTGGACGAGCTGGCCGTCGATCATCATTGAGCCGCCGACGCCCGTCTGCCAGAACGGCAGATAGAAGACGTGGTGCAGGCCGAAGGGAATCAGGGCGCGCTTGATGAGGCCGAAGATCAGCGTGCCGATGTAGCCCGTGCCCGTCACGAGGCCGCCGAGCGCGAAGATGCCCTGCTGGGCGAGCGGCCAGACGAAGTACATGGCGATGCCGACGAAGAGGAAGACGATCGTCGAGACGATGGGCACGAAGCGCGAGCCGCCGAAGAACGACAGCGCGTTCGGCAGTACGATCTTGTGGTACTTGTTGTGCAGCCATGCGACGCCGATGCCGACGATGATGCCGCCGAAGACTCCCATCTGAAACGACAGGATGCCGCAGCTCGGCGCGATCGTGCCTTCGAGCACCGTAGGCGCGACCGAGCCGTCCGCGAGGATCTGCCCGCCGATCTTCAGCATGGCGTTGCACGCCGTGTGCATGACGAAGAAGGCGATCATGGCCGAAAGAGCCGCGACCTCCTTCTCCGCCTTCGCCATGCCGATGGCGACGCCGACGGCGAAGATGATCGGCAGATTGCCGAAGATCGTGCTGCCCGCGCTCGCCATGATGGAGAGAAGCGCGTGAAGCGGCGTCCCTGCGCCGAGCACGGCGGAGAGGCCATACGTCTCGATGGTCGTGGCGTTCGTGAACGACGCGCCGAGTCCCAAGAGTATGCCGGCGATCGGCAGGATGGCGACGGGCAGCATGAAGCTGCGTCCGACGCGCTGCAGCACGCCGAAGATTTCGTCTTTCATGACAGCGAAAACCTCCTTCCTGGGAAATCGCTGATGGCATCAGCAGTTCCCCGACAGAAAAAATATTACGGTTTGATTATACCGCAGCAGCATGAAGCTTGTAAAGGCAAGGCGGCAATAAATGAGAACATTGATCAGTTTCTTGCAAGCGATTGGCCTGAAATTCACAGAAAATTGCCGTTCGTTGCAGGATAATGAACAGAGTACAGAGAATTCTAATGTCTGAAGGAGGCGCAGTCGGCGAGGGAAGATGCTGCGGAGGAAGAGCGCTTCACGATGGAAGGCAGGGAATCGGAGGGGATGACGATGAAGTATTGCACGAATTGCGGAGCCGCGTTGCCCGAGGGGACGCAGCTCTGCCGAAGCTGCGGTCACGGCATAAGCTTGGCGAAACCGTTGGGCAGCGCACAGGCGGCTGCGCCGCCCGTGCAGCAGGGGAATGCTCCGATGGGCGGACGCAGGGACAGCATGGCAGCAGGCGCTCCGCAGGGCAATGCTGTGCAAGGCGGCTCGGCATGGAGGCAAGGCTCGGCTTTTCCGCCGCAGCAAGCGCCGTCCGGCGGCTCCTCAGGCAAGGCGGGTCTCCTGATCGGTTGCGGCGTCCTCCTCGTCATCGGCCTCTTCCTGCTCGTCGTTGGCGGCGTCGGCTACTATCTATACAGCACGAGCAGCGACGAGGCGAAGCCTGCCGCGCCGCCGCAGCAGACGCGGCAGACGCAGCCCGCCGCACAGGAGAAAGCGGCAGGGAAGGGAAGCGCCGAATGGAACGATCTCGTGCGCGAGAAGGATGAAATCGACATCGCCATCGGTGAAATCGCGAATCGCGCGAACCAGCACTTGAAGAGCTATCCGGACTTTCGCAATGCTCCCGGACTGATCAATGATGCGAGGGCCGTCCTGGAGCGGGCGCGCAAGGCGGAGAGTCGCGCGGCTTCGCTCCGCGGCGCTGATCCGGCGGGGTGCAATGCGCTGCGCTCCCTCTTTGCGGTGGAGGTACATCGTGCGCAGGGACTCTACAAGGGGATGGTCGACAGCTCGAACGGCGGCGACTACAGCTACGGCTTCAGCGAGGGAACGACCGCTTCCTATGCGTTCGATCAGGCGAACGCGGACTTCGACAGACTCTACCGATGAACAGGAGAGATGGCAAAGCCGTCCTCGCCCTTGTCCTCCTTGCGCTCGGCTTCATGCTCTTCCTGCTGCTCCTTGCCGGCGGTCTGTGGCTGCTGCTGCGCGAGCCGGGCACGGATGCGCCGCCGCCCGTGCCGAGCACGGAGGAACGCCGCCTGCCCGAGGCAGAGACGCCGCAGCGAACGGAGGAAGAGCGCCGTGCGCTCGTCGACGAGGTGCGGCGGCTTGCCGCACGCGGCGGCGCGAAGTTCTCCGTCTACCTCGCCGATCCCCGCGACGGGGATGTACCGCTCATTGCAGATGCAGATGAGCGACGCGCAGCGAGCATGATCAAGGTCTTCATTCTCGCCTGCGCCATGGAGAAGGTCAAGGCGGGAGAGTTGCGTCTCGACGATGCGCTGCAGCTCGAAGAGGCCGACAAGGTGGACGGCGCAGGCGTGATCGCAGGCTACGGCGCGGGCACGGCGCTCTCCGTGGAAGAACTTCTGCGTCATATGATTGCCGATAGCGACAACACGGCGACAAATATGATGATCGACCGTCTCGGCATGACGGAGATCAATGCCTACATGAAGGCGCACGGCTACGGTGCATCCCGCCTGCAGCGCAAGATGATGGATGATGCGGCCGTGAAAGAAGGGCGTGAGAATATCACATCGGCGAAGGATCTCGGCACGTTCTTCCTGCGGCTCTATCACTCGGAATGCGTGGGTGAGCCATACGACGGCAAGATGCGTGACACGCTCTTCGCGCAGACCGACCGCGAGTGCTTCCCGCA
>CAJPRR010000035.1 GCA_905373085.1 uncultured Selenomonas sp. | reverse complement strand
TCTGTAAGGGCGGCGCACAATGTCCACAAAGTGGACGTTTGTGCGTGTAGCTTACCATAAAGCCCCAAGAGGTCAAGCCGTAGACGCAGACCGATTGGCTAGGCTTCTGTAAGGGCGGCGCACTTTTGTCCACAAAGTGGACGTTTGTGCGTGTAGTTTCTGCACAAAAAAAGACCGCAAAAAGAATCCTCTTTTCACAGTCTCCGTAACGCAACTTGCACGTCTTTTCCCATCCAGACTATACTGTCGGCTTCGGAATCACACCGAATCTGCCCAAAGGCTCGCGGGCTGCAGGAAGCACGAACAACGCAAGCGCTTCCTTCACCGCCGGTGGGGACTTCCACCCCGCCCCAAAGACTGCTCTTCTGCTAGAAAGAATACCATAAGACTAGGATATTTGTCAAGCTCATAGGCCAAGACGCAAGGCATTCTATATATGTGCACAAAAAAAGAAGGAGGCGTGCGGCCTCCCCCAAAAAAGATTACATTACCCTGCGAGCCCCGATGTAGCAGGACCCCCAGTAAGAGCTGTAAAGCGAATCAATCGCCACGCCACGGCTCGATGATGCGTTGATGAAGTTGCCGTCACCGAGATAGATGCCGACATGCGATGCGCCATAGGTGTACGTCGTGAAAAAGACGAGATCGCCGGGGATAAGCTCGTCGGTCGAAACGGGAATGCCGACCTCGAACTGCTCATCCGCCATGCGCGGCAGATAGACGCCGGCGTTGGCGAACACATAGCGCACATAGCCCGAGCAGTCAAAGCCGCTCGGCGTCGTGCCGCCGAATACATACGGCACACCGAGATACTGCATCGAATCCGAGATGATGCGGCGCGAAATATAGTTCGATCCGCGGCTCACTTCCGGCATGTTTTTGCCGAGAAGCGCCGAGTAGGTCGCCGAGCCGACGAGGCCGTCCGCCTCAAGGCCGTGCGCACTCTGGAACGCCTTGACCGCCTCTGCCGTCGCGGGGCCGAAATCGCCGTCCGCCGCCACGTCATATCCAAGGCTCGCCAACTGTCCCTGAATCTCCGCTACATCGCTTCCTTGGTCTCCGATCCGGAAAGCCGAAGCTCCCGCAACAGACACCCCGCACATCAAAACCATGGTCAGCACGAAAATACGCATTACTCTACTCAAATAGACACTCCCTCTCTGATTTCGCCTACGAGGTTAGCTGCCGGGTTAGGGAAGAGAACACCCCTTTTGACGCGGCTGAAAAGCATCCTTATCCCTGCCGTCCTTCTGCCGCCTCATCATTCACCCCAAAAACTATGGTTCCCCCGCTCCTGAGCTGGATTCGGCTTTTCTTCGCTGATGCGTATTGGCTCCTCGTTGTTTTGCTCGCCGGGCGTCCTGTAAGCCGGGTTCTGTGCTGCCTTGCGGCAGCGGCAATCATTTATCTGGACCGTCCGTTGCCGAACGGCTCAAGCGACGCTACCCGGAAGGTCGGCGGGCCGCCTCATCCCTTCCCTATTCGGTCTTGCTTCGCGTGGGGTTTGCCTAGCCAGCCAGTCACCTGACTGCTGGTGCGCTCTTACCGCACCTTTCCACCCTTGCCAACACGGCCTCTGCCATGCGGCGGTCTAAGTCTCTATGGCACTTTCCCTAGGGTTGCCCCCGCTGGACGTTATCCAGCACGCTGCCCTCTGAAGCCCGGACTTTCCTCAGGCGAAACGCCCGCGATTGCCCGGATGCTCAGCAAACTCACAACGTGACCATTATACCAGTTGCCTAAGGATTTGTCAAACGATTCGAGGCACATGCAAACGATTATTATAAGAGAACACTAATTCTATTTTCTCCATTTATCATACATCTAGTTAATAAACTTGAAAAAATCACTAGATTTTGTTTCGGCGACAATTTCCACACCATCGCCAAGTTCCTTCTTCAACCGTTCAGCAAGACGGGCAACGATCGGCTGCTCCGTCGCGAAGTGCCCGGCATCGAGAACATGAATCCCTAGGCCTATGGCGCGTTCAGCATCGTGATACTTGACGTCGCCCGTCACATAGGCGTCGGCGCCCTTTGCCGCCGCTCTGCCGACGAACTCCGCACCGCTGCCGCCGCAAAGGGCGACGCGGGAAATCCTGCGCTCGCCTGCACATGCGACGCGCATCGACGAAAGACCCAGTTTCTCCTTGACGAGTGCGGCAAAGTCTTCCAGGGAGAATTCCGCACGGAGCGAGCCGATGCGTCCAAGACCCGGCTCACTGTCCGCTGCGCCTTCGACAAGAGGCGCAACGTCATGCAGCTCCAATCTTTCAGCGAGCACATCGTTGACGCCGCCCGCCGCACTGTCGAGGTTCGTGTGAGCGGCAAAGACGGCAATGTCCGCCTTGATCAGACGCGCGATCTTGCACCCCGTAGCATCGTCCGTGCGCAGCGCCTTCAAGGCGCGAAAAATAAGAGGATGGTGCGCGACGATCAAATCGCAGCCATCCTCGATGGCGCGCTCCACCGTTTCTTCACGCACATCGAGCGCGACGAGAATCTTCCTCACTTCATCGTGCGGCGAGCCGACGAGGAGTCCGGGGTTGTCCCATTCCTCTGCCAAGCGGCGCGGCGCGATGCGCTCCATCGCCTGCATGACATCCTGACATTTCACCATATAAGCTTTTCCTCCAATGCGGCGATCTTCTCCCCGAGCGCACGATACGCTGCCCCATCCCTTGCGCGTGCGCTCTTTTCCATGCCCGCTCTCGCACGGCGCACACGAAAAAGCAGCCCCTCGATATGTTTTTTCAAGAGCGGCGGCTTCTCCTGCCAAAGGCGAGGGCCGATCGCAAGAAGAACCGGCTCGGGCTTCTCCTTTTTCCCTCGCCTTGCCAAAAGGACCTCATAGAGCCTGCCGCCCGCACGCACAAGGCTTTCCTCCGCGATATGCCAGCCGTTGTCATAGAGCCAGGCGCGAAGCTCCGCTGCATCGCCCTGCGGCTGCAGGACGAGCGTTTCCACTGCCTGCAGCACGGCAGCGCCGTCCGCGAGGATGCGCGTGATTGATGAGCCGCCCATGCCCGCGACGGCGACGGCGTCGACCTCGCCGGGCGCAAGCGCCGCAAGGCCGTCGCCAAGCCGCACCTCGACCAGCTGCGCCATTCCCGCCGCCCGCACGGCACGCCTCGCCGCCTCGAAAGGCCCTTCGTTCACGTCCACGGCGATCGCGCGTGCAATCTTCTCCTTGGCAGCGAGCGCGAGCGGCAATTTCGCATGATCGGCGCCGATGTCGGCAAGGCGTGCACCCAAAGGCACGAAAGCGGCGACGGCCGCAAGACGCTCATCGAGTCCCTGCACCGTCACCGCCCCTTTTCATCTTTTTCAGTATCCGATCAATCGAGAAAGTCCTTGAGCTTGCGGCTGCGGCTCGGATGGCGCAGCTTTCGGAGAGCCTTCGCCTCGATCTGACGGATGCGCTCGCGCGTCACGCCGAAGTTCTGCCCGACCTCTTCGAGCGTGCGCGCTCTGCCGTCGTCCAGTCCGAAGCGCAGGCGCAGGACGCGCTCCTCGCGCTCCGTCAAGGTGTCGAGAACCTCTTCGAGCTGTTCTTTGAGGAGCATGAAGGATGCGGCCTCCGCCGGCGCGGGCGCGTCCTGATCCTCGATGAAGTCGCCGAGGTGAGAGTCCTCCTCCTCGCCGATCGGCGTCTCCAAGGACACCGGCTCCTGCGCGATCTTCATGATCTCGCGCACGCGCTCCACGCTGATCTCCATCGCTGCGGCAATCTCCTCGGGCGACGGCTCTCGGCCGAGCTGCTGCAAGAGCTGGCGCGAGACGCGAATCAGCTTGTTGATCGTCTCGACCATGTGGACGGGGATGCGAATCGTACGCGCCTGATCGGCGATGGCGCGCGTGATCGCCTGTCGGATCCACCACGTCGCATAGGTGCTGAACTTGTAGCCCTTATTGTAGTCGAACTTCTCGACCGCCTTGATGAGGCCGAGGTTGCCTTCCTGTATGAGATCGAGGAACAGCATGCCCCTGCCGACGTAGCGCTTGGCGATGCTCACAACGAGGCGCAGGTTCGCCTCTGCCAGTTCCTTCTGCGCCGCCTCATCGCCCGACTCCATGCGCTTGGCAAGGGCGATCTCCTCATCAGCAGAAAGGAGCGGCACGCGGCCGATCTCCTTAAGGTACATGCGCACGGGATCGTCGATGCTGATGCCTTCGGGGATGCTGAGATCAATATCCACCTCGTCTTCGGCCTTCTCGTCCTCCGTCTCCGTCTGTGCGCGGTTCGAATCATCCACAATCTCGATGCCCTTGTTGCTGAATGTCTCGTAAAGATCCTCAATCTCATCCGGCGTGAGTTCCTGCTCCTGCAATGCCGTCATCAGCTCGCCGTAGGTCAGCACGCCGCCGTTGCCCCGCCCTTTTGTGAGAAGGCTCGACACGATGGCAGAGCTTTGCGTCGGTTTCTTGTCCACGTCGAGAGCCATCTTGTTCGCTTTCTCAGCCATGGAATCGCGCCTCCTTTCTGCTGATCATTTCTTCACGCCGGGCAAGGACGCCCGCCTCGGAAAATGCCTTTTTTCTGCTCATAGACCTTCCATCTCGTTCTTTATTCGCTGAATCTGCGCTAATTCCTGCAAGAACCGCGCATCATTTTCCTTTTCCCATCGATCGGCACGCCGCGTATGCTCTTCAAAGAGCTGCGCAAGGTACGCCCTGCGCAGCCGGCGCATCGAGTCGTCATAAGCTTCGAGCACATCCATCGTTCCCGTGTCCTCGGCAAGTGCACGACTGATCTCCGTCGCGGCCGTCTCGGAAAGTTCCGCCTGCGCACGCGCGTCCGTCGGCGTCTCGCCTGCAAGGTGAAGCTCATAGAGCCACGAGAGCGCCTTCGCCTGTTCCTCTGTTGGAAAAGCCTCGAACGGCACGAGGGAGGCGACATGCTCCGTGACGGCCGCATCACGCCACGCCGTTCGAAGTACGATGCGCCCCGCACGCTGCAGGATGTCATCCGCCTTCTTGAAGGCGCGCCGCGCCGTCTCGCGTGCGGCAGCGGGCGGCGCAGAAGATCCTGCCGCCCTGCCGAGTTCGGCGCGTATGAGTCCTTCGTCGAGCGTCAGTTCGTGCGCCGTGCGCACGATATAACTGCCGAGTTCCGCCGGGCTCCTGACCTCGGAGAGCACGGGCAGGAGCGCCGCGAGTGCGTCCAGCCTGCCCTGCAGGCTCTCCTTGTCCGCCGCCTCCAACACGCGCACCATGCGGTACTCGATGAAAGGAAGCGCCTCCTCGATGAGCTTTTGGAAGGCCTCCCTGCCATATTTCCGGATGTATTCGTCGGGATCCTTGCCGTCGGGCACGCGCAGCGCCTTGACCGCCGCGCCCGCCGTGCGTGCGACGGCAAGCGCGCGAAGCGTCGCCTCCTGCCCCGCCGCATCGCTGTCGTAACAAAAGCGCACCTCCGGCGCGTAGCGCAGCAGAAGCTTCGCCTGCTCTGCAGTAAAAGCTGTGCCGAGGGAGGCGACGACGTTCTCGATGCCTGCAGCCGCGACGGAAATCGCATCCATATATCCCTCGACGACGACGGCGAATCCCGCATGCGCGATGGCGCGATGGGCGCGATCAAGTCCGAAGAGCAGACGGCGCTTATTGAATATCGGCGTCTCGGGCGAGTTCAGATACTTCGGCTCGCCTTCTCCCAAGATGCGTCCGCCGAACGCCACGACGCGCCCGCGTGCATCGCGGATCGGGATGATCACGCGGTTGCGGAAGCGGTCGTAATGCCCCGCGCCCTTCTGCCGCTTCGCCGCCAAGCCGCTCTCTTCCAAGAGTGCAGCAGACACGCCGCGCTTTTGAAAGGCGACAGCGAGCTTGTCCCATGCGGGCGGCGCATAGCCGACGCCGAAAGCTTCGATCGTCTCCTCGCCGATGCCGCGCCCCGCGAGATAGGCCTTCGCCGCCTCGCCGTAGTGCGTCTTGGTCAGACAGTTGTGAAAAAACGTCTGCGCCATCTCATGCACGCGGCGAAGCTCCTCCGCTTTCTTGTCACGCGCGATTTCCGCTGCGCTGCGCTCCCTCTTGGGCAAGGGGATGTTGAGCTTTTCCGCCTGCAGCTTGATTGCTTCAAAATAAGAAATATTCTCGATGAGCGAGAGGAACTTGAAGACGTTGCCTCCGACATGGCAGCCGAAGCAATAAAAAAATCCCTGCTCGGGAACCACCGAAAAGGACGGCGTGTTCTCGTGATGAAACGGGCAGCAGCCCCAATAGCGGTTTCCCTTTCTCTTCAACGCGACATAGGAGGAAACGACGGCAACGATGTCGGAATCTGCGCGTACGCGCTCGACAAAGGCGTCCATCGCCTCATTCCTCATGCTTCTTCATCCTCCGCTGCTCCCTCTCCTAGATTTTCTGCGCTTTTTCCACGAAACAACTTGAAACGAACGAACCGTACGGAACATCCAAGCAAATTCCACCAAGGAAGCGCTGATAAAATGAAGTCACCCGGATGCATGAAAATGGCGGGCTGAATTTATCAATGATTCCTAGCTTTTATATTCCCTATGAATTGAAAATATCCTCTTTTTTTCGTTCCGCCAGAAAAATTTGCCGGAATCTGCTGCAGAGGTGCAGGCGCAAACGTCCCGCTCCGAAAGCTCATGCATCGCCCGGCACGGAAAAGCCGACGGGCGGCATGAAGATGCGTGCGAACGTATGGACGGCGTAGTTGTCGCTGAGTCCTGCCACATAATCGACGACAGTCTGCCGTCTGCCCCAACGCTCCTCATAGCGGCGAAACTCCTCGGGCAGCTCCTCGAAATGTTCCATGTAGTGCGCGTAAAGCTCGCGTAGCACGAACACCGCCTGCCGCCTCTCACGCGCCAGGCGCTCCGAATGGTAGATGTGCTCGAACATGAAAGTGCGGAAAGCGTCCATGACTTCCTGCATGGCAGGGGAAAGCGTGACGTCCTCCCGCTCTGCCGAGTGTACGATGAGGTCGGAGACCATGCCCGTGATCATCTCCGACGTCGTATGCCCGAGCCTCTCGCGGACGAGCGCCGGCAGGTCGCCCGCGCACAGCATGCCCGCACGCAGACTGTCGTCGTAGTCGTGGCAAAGGTAGGCGATGCGGTCGGCGATGCGCACGATGCGTCCTTCGAGCGTTTTCGGCAAGTGACTGCCCGTATGATTGACGATGCCGTCCTTGACCTCGAAAGTCAGGTTGAGGCCCTCTCCGCCGCGCTCCAAGTACTCGACGACGCGCAGGCTCTGCTCGTTGTGCGCGAAATGACCGATGATCTCTGCCATCGCCGCCTCGCCCGCATGGCCGAAAGGCGTATGCCCGACGTCGTGGCCGAGCGCGATCGCTTCCGTCAGATCCTCGTTGAGCCAGAGTCCCCGCGCGATCGTGCGGGCGATCTGCGACACCTCCAAGCTGTGCGTCATGCGCGTGCGATAGTGGTCGCCCGAGACGATGTAGACCTGCGTCTTGCGCTTCAGGCGCCGAAACGCCTTCGAGTGCAGGATACGGTCGCGGTCGCGCTGAAAATCCGTGCGGAAAGGGCACGGTGCAATCCGCTCTCGCCGCCGGCTCTCCCTGCTCTTCGCCGCAAGGGGCGAGAGCATTTCATACTCCAGCTCCTCACGCTTTTCCCGTATCGTCATCTGTCCGCCTCCTCTTCCTGCTTGTCCTACATTATATGGAATAATACGTCAAGAACGCCGCTTTATCCTGCCAAAAACCGTCCTTTAAGGAAAATTCGCTGGAAAAACCCGTCCTCATGCTGTATGATAGGAAAAGAACCCGCTTGGAAAACACTTTTCCCGCCAACGAAAGGAAGCGTCTTTATGAAAAAAAGCCTTGTTTCGATTCTCATGATGTTCGTTCTGCTCGCCTTGAACGCGACGGCTTTCGCTGCAGCGAACTTCTCCTTCGACTCCTACCGCCTCGACTTCTCCTCGGGACGCTGCGTCTTTGACGGCAATATTCGCATCGTCGCCAACGGCTGCACCTTCCGGGCCGACCATGCCGAAGTGGATCTCACGACGGCGCTCAAGTACCTGAAGGACGGCTCCTTTGACGCCCAGAGCGGCGTCAACTCCTCCGATTTCGAGGTCTGGTGCGAAGGCAACGTCAGCGTCTCGCAGGACGGCTTGAAACTCACGGGCGACAAGGCGCACGTCATCGGCAAGACGCACGAGGCCGTCGTCGAAGGCAACGTCTTCCTTGAGCGCCCCAAGGTCACGATTCAATCGGACAGCGGCCTCTTCAACTGGGACAGCCAGATCGCGCAATTCGACGACAACGTGAGGATTCGTCAGGGCAAGCGCGAGATCAAGGCGGAGCACGCCTTCTACGACGTCGCCAAGGACGAACTTTTATAAGCGGCAGAAATCAACCTTTTCCCGTGCTGCAGCGCTCAACACGAACACGGGATTTCGCAAGCTAAAGCCCGCCCATTCCTCTTACTCACGGGGACTGGGCGGGCTTTTTTGGCGTCTGCCCAACGACTCGTTGAACATTGACTCGGCAATATCGTTACGTTTTTCCCTCTGCCTGTGTAGATTCGGGGAAGAACTGCACCTGTACACGGCGCTGCGCCTTAGTGGAAATCCATTCGGTCAAACGAGCACGCAACGCTTCGTCCATATTGGCCTTCAAGTATATAAAAGCAATCGGCATTTCACTCAGAGAATCCGATGGATCTGCAGTCGCAGCAGGGCCGCGCACACTCCCAACGGCGATGCGGGAGATTTCCGGGAACACGATACGTGCCTCACGATTCCAGTCCAATATATAAGTGCCCTGCTTTTCACTTTCCTCTCGAGCAGATTTGAGTGCGGTCACTGTCTGTTGTTCCTGTACGGAAGGAATGGCTCTTTTTTCAACCTCGCTGAGTCTCTGATCGATCATCGCCTCCATCTTTTCCCGCTCTTCCACCGTTTCTGCAGAAAAAACCTCCAGACGGAAAGGTTTGAGATATGCCTTTTCATGCAGTTTCTCCGTCAATACTGTCAAATCATCCTCCGATATTCCGGCAATCGTAAATACCGTCAATATTTTCTTCTCACTATCCAAGGTATAGGAGATCGCCAGATGAGGCGGCACTTTGAAATTCTCCTCGATATAAATCTTCGCCTGCTCGCTCTCCAGATTTTCCTGCACGCTCTGATACGCAAAGAAACAACTGGGCAATGTGACAAGTATGGCAAATGTCAGCAGGTAGCGTTTCTGTCTTGAAAATTCCACGGAGTCCCGCTCGATCTTGGATGGAATGTCAATGATTTTCAGGACACTGAATGCGGTCAAACAGATAAAGAAACTATTGATGAAGAAAAGATATAACGCACCTACAGTATATGCAGTCACACCCGTAGCAATGCCATATCCTGCGGTACAGAGAGGAGGCATGAGAGCCGTCGCAATCGCAACGCCGGGGATGACATTTCCACCTTCTTTACGTGTTATACCGATGATGCCTGCCAGTCCACCGAAAACAGCGATCAAAACATCCCAGATGGTCGGTGATGTCCGTGCAAGCAGTTCCGACGAAGGTGTATCTATGGGCGTAAGGGAAAAATAAAGTGCCGATGTGGCAACCGAAATGAGCACTTGGGCCAACAGATTGCCTGCACTAGAGCGGATATATGTGCTGTCATACCGGGCAAGGCCATAGCCGATACCCAAGATCGACCCCATCAGCGGAGAGATCAGCATCGCGCCGATGATGACCGCCGTGCTGTCCATGTTGAGTCCGATGGAGGCGATAAAGATGGCCAACATCAGCACACAGAGATTCGTCCCCCGAAATCGCACGCCGGCGTTGATCCGATCTGTAATTTCCCGTATCGACGCGATGTCGCCATGCAAATCAAAAAAATCTTTCAGCTTATTCCAAACCAAACAAACCATCTCCTTCGTCTGGGCATCGGGATACTTTCATTATATAGAAGCATACCATGTTTCATGAATATTTTCGAGCCCTTCACCATCATATCGAACCTCCCAGCTCAAAAACCGTCAGCCCGGTAAGAAGTCGTACAATCTAACTTTTCCAGCAGGAAAGCATGTGTATAGAAAGAAGTATACTATAAGAGCATACACAGAACCCGCATGCAAAAGGAGCTGCCGTAAAGCAGCTCCTTTTTGCATGCGAGTCCTGTGGGTAATTCCCAAAGGCCTCTTAATGTTCCTTCATCCAAGCGTTCAAGCAAATTCCAGATACTTCTCGCCCGTACCGTACTTCTCAATGACGTAGTCGAGATCCTTGTCGCCCCTGCCGCTGAGGTTGACGAGGATCGAGCCCGTATCCATCTCCTTGGCACGGCGCATGGCGTAGGCGACCGCATGAGAGCTTTCGAGCGCGGGGATGATTCCCTCGTAGCGCGAAAGTTTGAAGAAGGCGCCGATCGCCTCCTCATCCGCCGCCGTATCGTACTTGACGCGCCCGATCTCGCGCAAAAAAGCGTGCTCGGGGCCGACGGACGGGTAGTCGAGTCCGCTTGCGACCGAATACACGGGCGCAGGCTCGCCCGCCGCATCCTTGAGCATGATGCTGTTGAAACCATGCATGACGCCCTCCTCGCCGTACGACATGGACGCCGCGTGATCGCCGAGCTTCTCGCCAAGCCCCAGAGGCTCTACGCCGACGATCTCCACGGGATCGTCGAGGAACGGGATGAACATGCCGATGGCGTTGCTGCCGCCGCCCACACATGCCGTCACGACATCGGGCAAAAATCCCGTCATCTCCTTGAACTGCTCACGCGCCTCGATGCCGACGACGGTCTGGAAATCGCGCACCATCATCGGGAACGGATGCGGCCCGAGCGCGGAGCCGATGCAGTAGATCGTCTCCTTGTAGTTCGCCAGATAGTCCTCAAAAGCCGCATCGACGGCTTCCTTGAGCGTCTTCGCGCCCTTGGTCACAGACACGACCTTCGCGCCGAGCACCCTCATGCGCGCCACGTTCGGCGCCTGCTTCTTGATGTCGACCTCGCCCATGTAGATCGTGCAGTCAAGTCCGAAGAAGGCCGCCGCCGTCGCGAGCGCCACGCCATGCTGACCCGCACCCGTCTCGGCGATGATGCGCTTCTTGCCCATAAACTTCGCCAGAAGCCCCTCGCCCATGCAGTGATTGAGCTTGTGCGCCCCCGAGTGGTTCAGATCCTCACGCTTCAAATAGATCTGGCAGTTGCCGATCTTGCGCGAAAGGCGCTCGCAGTGGTAAACGGGCGTCGGACGCCCCTGAAACTCGCGGCGAATGCGCCGCAGTTCGTTGATGAACTGCGAGGAGTGGCAGATCGTCAGATACGCTTCGTTGATTTCCTCAAAAGCGGGCACGAGCTTTTCGGGCAGGTAGGCGCCGCCGAACTTGCCGAAGCGCCCCTCCTTGTTCGGATATTCCTTGAGATAACGCTTAAAATCCATATACCTTCCTCACTTCATCCGGTTCAATTTGTCGGCGAGAGCCGCCGCAGAATCGTCGCCTCCAAGGCAAGTCATGACAGGCTGCGCACCGAGCATGACGACGTTGCCGTCCGCATAGGCGTCCTCCTTGTCGTGCCCGTTGTGATACGCTGCCGCCAAATTGCCCTGCACGAAGTAGGCGCGTTCGGCGCTCGACATATTGTCGGTCGCGGCGGGAACGACGAATTGCTTGCCCTTGACATAAACGGCGCCGTCCTTGACCTCGGCATGACCGCCGCTGTACTCCTTGACGCTCTGCATGTACTTGTCGCGGCGCTCCTTGTTCGTCGGATGATCGGAGGGATCGAACATCTCGCTGACGAAATTCTGCCGATTGTCGCCCATCTGCTCCATGAAGCGCTGCCAGACGGCAGCCGCCGCCCCGGGATTGTAGCCCGCATCCGTGATGTACTTGAGCGCAAGCCCGTCCGCTTCCCATTCGTGCGCACGTCCGATCGACACCTGGTTGATCTGCGTGACAACCGTGTTGAGCACGATGTTCCTAAGTTCTGAGGCGTTCGTCACGCTGGCAAGGAGCTGCGCACCGATTGCAACGTCGATCTGCTTGCGCCAGCCATCCGCCACATGGCTCTTCATGCCATGTCCCATCTCATGCCCCAGGACGACGGCGATCTCGTCCTCGTTCTGCAGATAATAGAAGAGTCCGCGATTGATCGACATCACATGGCCGAGCGAGCAAAAGGCATTGAACGTGTCGTCCTGATTGATGAACCAAAGGAACGGCTTATCGTAAACGGACGGGTCGCTCTTGGCGATGCCCGCCGAAACGCGGTCGATCGCACGCTCGCAAAGCCCCTCCCACGGGGAATATTCTTCCACGCCAAGCTCTTCCTGATACATGGCGAAAAGCGCCTGCCGCCCCTCCTCCGTCTGGTCGAGTTCCTTGATTTGCTTCTCCGCCTCGGCCTTTGCCTGGAAACCGCCTACGACCGTACCGATGATGTCACCCCAACCGGCATCCGCTACGGGAGCAGGCTGCAGGGCGAAGCTTCCCCCAAAGGCGAGCATACCCGCTGCGAGTCCCGCAGCCACACGCTTTTTCCAAGTATTCATTTTCATAATCATCCCCCTCGCTCAGCAAGAAGCAGCTACACATAAATCCATAAACAATAGTTTACTTCAATTCTTTCGACGATATTCAGTGAAAATCCTTTTTCGACAAAAAAACAAGACCTGCGACCATCTTTTTGCAAAGATTGCGCCGCAAGTCTCTATTTTCACGAACATATCTTTCGTCTTTGCGAGATTTCTGATTCCCTAACGCTTATTGTGCGCTGTCAATGCCAAGAAGCGAATGGCCGAACCGCATAGGAGACGGCGCAGATCGGCCGCGCTCTCAGCGGGGATCACGGCGCTGCTGCCACAATGACCGCATTCCAAGAATACGGACGTGCCGCTGACCCGCGCGATGAAATCATGACTGCCGCACGGGCAGACGACATCGCCCGCAGCGACGAACTCATGCACGCGGTTGACCGCCTCAAGCAGAATCTGCTGCTTGCCGATAAAATTCGCGCCGTCAGCGGGATGCAGACGCTCGAACTCCGCCTGATTGAACGTCAAGAGCTCCTCGATGCGGCGGCGCTTTCCGATGTAGCCAAGCTCGAAGCGATCCCGGCTGCAATAGACCTTTTCAAGTTCCATGCGCCTGAACTGCGCGAGGCTGCAGGCAATCACATGCTCCTTGCCGCAGGCGACGCACGGCACATGAATCTCGAAGCGCCCCCTGTCCTTGCGCACCAGCAGCGCCTGCTCATGCCCGCAGCCGGCACAGCGAAGAGAGAAGCGCTTCGCGCCAAGGAAATACGGCACATCATGCACATGAATCTTGCCGCAGCGCTGACAATAGAATGCCATGGAACAAACGACGCCACCGACGAGCATAACAGATCCTCACCCTCCCCGCGAACTTTTCTCAAAAAATGTCAAATCTTTCTATTTGCTGAAACACTTCGGCGCAGAAAGGAAAAATCCTTCCTGCCAAGCGATCATCCTCTTCATTAAAATTACGGCATGTTTTCCCAGTCTTTATCCCGCTTCCCAAAAACAGCGCACAAAAAAGCGCCGCCCGTATGGACGGCGCTGCCTTTGTCCTATGGTGACGCGTACGGGATTCGAACCCGTGAAGCCGCCGTGAAAGGGCGGTGTCTTAACCACTTGACCAACGCGCCAAAAATGGCTCCTCGAGCAGGGATCGAACCTGCGACAACCTGATTAACAGTCAGGCGCTCTACCTACTGAGCTATCGAGGAATCATGCGGTGCTCACGCACCAGCAAGAGATATTATACACGATTATGGCACAGGACGCAAGCGTTATTTTATGTACAGTGCGCCCCTTTCGATGGGGGTTAATTGCAATAGCAAATCGGACAGTTTCCTAAAAAATTTTCAAGCAGCAAAAACAATGCGATGGATTTGCTGAAAATCCCCATGGCTTTCGCCCCTGCTTCATATCCCGAAATCCGTTTTCTTCGCTTGCCGATTTATTATTCTCCATCTTCCTTCGGCAAGATCGTGTAGCTTTCGAGCGCCATGACGTCCTTGGCGACGACGGTCAGGCAAAGCGCGAGTTCGGCGGCGAGGTGCGCAAGAGGCTCGGCGGCTTCCACAGCGTGTGCGATGCGGCTCGCCACTTCGATCTCGTATGCGCCCGCGTGCGCCTTGCTCTCCAAGCGGCGGATGTCGCGGCAGATCCGGATGGCGATCGTCTCGGGCGACTCGACCCGCCCTCTGCCGTGGCAGTAAGGGCACGGGCTGTAGATGATGCTCTCCAAGTTCTGCCGCGACTTCTTGCGCGTGATCTCGATGAGGCCGAGCGCCGTGATGTCGACGATGTTCGTCTTCGTGCGGTCGAAGCGCACGCGGTCGCGCAGGAAGGCGAGGAGCTTTTCCTTCTGCTCGTCCGTGTCCATGTCGATGAAGTCGACGAGGATGATGCCGCCGATGTCCCTGAGGCGGATCTGCTTCAAGATCTCGGCCGCCGCTTCGAGGTTCGTGCGGTAGACCGTGTCGCCGAGGTTCGCCCTGCCGACGTAGCGCCCCGTATTCACGTCGATGGCGGTCAGCGCCTCCGTCTTGTCGATGACGATGGAGCCGCCCGACGGCAGCATGACTTCTCTCTCGCCGAGGCGCTCGATTTCCTCTTCTATGCCATAGCGGCGGAAGAGCGGCTCGCGTTCTTTGTAGAGATGAACCCTTTGTGCAAGCTCGGGCGAGATGGATTCGACGAGTTCCTTCACGCGGCGCCAAGCGTCAGCGTCATCGATGTAGAGCGCCTCGATGTCTTCCGTGAAGGAGTCGCGCACGAGGCGCACGATGAGGTCGGCGTCGCGGTAGAGGAGCGCCGGCGCCTTCGCCATCTTGTTCTTGGCCTGCAGCGTCTGCCAGAGGCGCACGAGGCGGTCGACGTCCTTTTGGAAGCTCTCCTCCGTCTGCCCGTGAGCCGCCGTGCGGATGATGAGTCCCATGCTCGCAGGGCAGATGCGCGCGGCGATCTCCCGAAGCCGCGCGCGCTCGGCCTCGCCCTCGATGCGCCGCGAGATGCCGATGTAAGCGGCCGTCGGCATGAGAACGACGTTCCTTCCCGGAATCGACAGGTGCATTGTCGCACGCGGCCCCTTCGTGCCGATGGCGTCCTTCGTGATCTGTACGGGCAGCCTTTGCCCGATGTGGATGCGCGTCGCGGGCGTCGTTCCCTGCATTCCTTCGTGCGGCACGCCGTCGCCGATGTAGAGGAAGGCGTTCTTCTCCCAGCCGATGTCGACGAAAGCTGCCTGCATGCCCGGCAGGACGTTCTGCACCTGTCCCTTGTAGATGTTGCCGACGAGGTGCGACTGCGACTCGCGCTCGACCTCGACCGCCAGAAGTTCGTCGTCCGCCACGACCGCCATGCGCGTTTCCTCGGGAGCGCAGTTTACAAGAATGGTTTTCATCACATCAACTCCATCGTTGGGGAATCAGCCCTTATGCGTACAAGCGCGGCTTATGATTCAATGAGCGCGAAGAGATCCCTGCCGCCCGAGAGGAGCGCCGTGCGGTGAATCTCCGCCGCCTTCGGCTCGACCGCCAAGGCAAAATCATGCGCCAAAAGTTCGACCGCCTCGCCGGGCTTCAGACTGCCCGCAGGCGTGACGGCAATGGCGAGGAAGAGCAGCAGGCAGCCGCCTTCTTTTTCCACACGGATTTCCTTCAGATACGCCTTCGCGTCGATCTCGCGCGTCTTCTTCGGCAGGACGCGCCGATAGACGGCCTCGGGCGCAGCGAAGAAGGCAGCGACAGCTCACCGCGCCTCCTCCTCCGTTCCCGCATAGGGCACGCGCACGCGGTACTCGGCGCGGTCGACCGCCGCCATCAGCGACTTCGCCTTGCCCTCGTAAGGGACGAGGCGACCGAGGCGCACGCCCGGCGGCAGGGCGGCGGCGATCCTGTCCCACGCCTCAGGCTGCGCGACGGGACGCGAAAGCTCCACGTCCATGACCTCCGCCTCGCTCGTCACGCCCACGGCGAGCGCCGAGGCGAACGAGAACTTCATGTGCGGGTTGAACCCCTCCGAATAGGCGACGGGCAATTTGGCGCGGCGAATCGCCCGCTCGATGAGCGAAGCGTAATCGAGATGGGAGATGAAGCGGATCGCCTCGCCCTTCGTCAAGAGTGCGCGCAGCTTCATGCCTCTCCCCTCCAATCGACGATCTCGCAGCCAAGCTTCGGACAGACGCCGCAGCCCGTACACGTTTCGCGCCGGCAGTCGTGCGTGAGCGCCGCTTCCTCCGCACGCCGCCACTCGCGGCGCAAAAAATCCTCTGACACGCCCGGACTCGTGTGCGCCCACGGTAATGGCTCATCCAAATCGCGCGTGCGCCGGCTGTAGAACTCGGGCGCAACGCTGCAACGGCAAAAGGCGTCTTTCCAAACCTCGTCCTTGAACTGATCGGTCCAGCCGTCAAACTTCGCTCCGTTTC
>CAJPRR010000034.1 GCA_905373085.1 uncultured Selenomonas sp. | reverse complement strand
GATCAACAAGATTGCGGCGGGCGAGGTCGTGGAGCGCCCTGCCTCCGTCGTCAAAGAACTTGTAGAAAATTCGATCGATGCGGGAGCGACGAAGATCGAAGTGGAAATCATGGCGGGCGGCACGAGCCTCATGCGCGTGACGGACAACGGCTGCGGCATGAGCCTGGAGGATGCGAAACTTGCCATCGAGCGTCATGCGACGAGCAAGATTCAGGAGGTCGGCGATCTCTATTCCTTGAGGACGCTCGGCTTTCGCGGCGAGGCTTTGCCGACGATAGCCGCCGTCTCCCGCTTCCGTATGCGCACGCGAAAAGAGGGCGAAGAACTTGGTACCCAAGTGAGCATCATCGGCGGCGTCACGCACGACATCGGCGAGACGGGCTGCAGTCTGGGCACGACGATCCAGGTCGAAGATCTATTCTTCAATACGCCCGCGCGCAAGAAGTTCCTCAAGACGACGCATACGGAAGGCGGGCGCATCAGCGACTTTATGACGAAGCTCGCGCTTTCGCGCCCCGACATAGCATTTCGTCTCATCAGCAACAATAAGACGGCAGCGATGACGCCGGGAAACGGTTCGCTCTTTGATGCCATTCGCAGCATGTACGGCTCACAGACCGCCGGCGCACTTCTGGCGCTTTCCTTCGAGGATGAGGACGTCAAGATCACGGGCTACATCACGAAGCCTTCGATGCTCAAGAGCAGCCGCGCTTGGCAGACCTTCATCGTGAACGGCCGCATCATATCGAACAAGGCGATTGCCAAGGCGATCGACAACGCCTATCACTCGCTCCTGCCGAAATCGGGCTTTCCCATGGTCGTCCTGAACATCGCTGTGCCGCAGCGCTCCGTCGATGTCAATGTCCATCCGCAGAAGAGCGAGATGAAGTTCGAGGACGAGGGGCGCATCTTCAAGGCGGTCTACAAGGCGGTGGTCGACGCCATCCGACCCGTCGGGCAGACTCTGGAAAGCGTGGCGGCTTCCGTGCAGAATGTCGAGCGCCGCTATGCGATGGAGCCGATGCGGTTTGTCGCAGCCGCTCAGGCATCGGGGGAGGAACATTTCACTGGGAATGGTTCGGCCAAGGCTTCTTTTGACATCAGATATACGGAGAATCCTTACCGAGCGGCGCCCGCGCAGGCGGCGATGAGTTTCGCTGAAGCGCAGAGCGTCCTCAAGGGCGAAGGCGCGGCGTACAGCGCACGCGACGGCGCTTCCGCTGACGGCGGACTTGTGCACGAGGCGCAGGATGCGGCATATAAGCCGCAGGGAAGAGCCGCAGAGACGCCGCTTTCCGACGTGTCGGAAGCCGGTCTTTACCATGCGAGCATCACGCCGATCGGGCAGGTCGATCTCTGCTATATCATCGCGAAGGACAAGGACGGCCTTTACATCGTCGATCAACATGCGGCGCACGAACGCATCCTTTATGACAAGTTTTCCGCCATGGCGGAGCGCATCCCGTCACAGCAGCTTCTCGTGCATCCGATCCTGTCGTTCGATGCGAGGGAAGCCGCGCTCGTATCGGAGAATCAGGAGCTGTTCCGTCGTCTGGGCTTTGACATGGAGGCCTGCGGCGAGCGCGATTTCCGCTTGAAGGAAGTCCCTGCGGACGTTCCCGTATCCGAAGCGGAGGATATGGTTCGCGAAATCCTCGCGAGACTCTATGACATGCACGAGACGACGGCGCAGGAAATCCGCCATGCGTGCCTCGCCACAATGGCATGCCGCGCAGCCATCAAGTCGGGCGACGAGCTGAATTTTCGCCAGATGCAGATCGTCTTGGAGGAGCTTTCGCAGACAGCGCGTCCCTATACATGCCCGCATGGACGCCCGACCATCTTGAAGTTCAGCAGTGAAGAATTGGCGAAGATGTTCAAACGGACGTGAGGTGCAGGATGGAAGAAAAGAACCTTGCGATTGTCACGACAGGCTACAAGAGCCGTCCGGCGGACTGCCTGCTCGCCCAAGAGACTGCAGAGCGGCTGGGAATCCCCTTCGTCAAGCGCAGGCATATATCGTATGAGGACTTGCGGGCGCAGTACGGAGCGCTCTTCGTGCTCGTGGTGAAGAAGGGCGGCCTGCGTCTGGAAACGTCCGACGGCGAATTGTTTTTCCATCCCAATATGGCGCATGTACGTGTCAGGGAACTGGGGCGCGGGCAAAAGGATCATATGGTGGAAGCGATGGGAATCGGCGAGGGGGACACGGTGCTTGACTGTACGCTCGGTCTCGGCGCCGATTCCATCACGGCGAGCTTCATCGCAGGGGAGCGCGGCAAGGTGACGGCGCTTGAGAAAAGCCCGTTGATTTATGAGATTGTGCGCCATGGACTCGCGCACTTCTCGGCAGGAAATTACGATCTGCACGCCGCCATGCGCCGGGTTGAGGTGCGGCGGGCAGATTATGAGGATTTTCTGCGAACGCTTCCCGATGATTCTTATGATGTCGTCTACTTCGACCCGATGTTCCGGCATCCTCTGAAGGACAGCGTGCAGCTCGCGCCGCTGCGCCTTCTGGCGGAATCCGCGCCCGTCTCCCTTTCCGCCGTAGCCGAAGCGTGCCGCGTGGCGAGACGGCGTGTCGTGCTGAAGGAAAA
Organism: uncultured Selenomonas sp.; assembly: GCA_905373085.1. Classification (GTDB taxonomy): domain Bacteria; phylum Bacillota; class Negativicutes; order Selenomonadales; family Selenomonadaceae; genus Selenomonas. Next base: position 14,219 of record CAJPRR010000034.1, on the reverse strand, counting down.
CAGCCGCAGTCTGGAATTCGCACGCCTGGGGTTTTCCCATATTGCAGGGGGAAAATACAGTCCCGTTCACTACGGCGTGCTCGATGTTTGCCGCTCGTAAATCTGCCTTGGCGCTTCCGTTTCTTTTCTTCGCACGGTTCTTGTGCTATGATAGGGGGGAACTGTAGACAGAGCGGTCGGCTCTCGCTGCGCGAAATTCGGCTTGTCACGAGGTGCGAGGGCCGGCGTTTTCAGAATCATAGCTTTTGGAGGAAATGAGGCATGTCGTTGTTGGAAATAAAGAAGGCGGGAGCGCCTGTCTTGAAGGAAATCTGCGCTCCCGTGGAACGTGTCGATGCAAGACTCAGGAAACTGCTCGATGACATGGCGGAAACGATGTACGAGGCGAACGGCATCGGCATCGCTGCGCCGCAGGTGGGCGAGGCTCTGCGCATGGTCGTCATAGATATAGGCGATGGACTGATCGAGCTTGTCAATCCGAAGATCACGTTTCGTGAGGGAAGCGAAACGGATTCGGAAGGCTGCCTGAGCGTGCCCGGAATTTTTGGCGAGGTCGAGCGTGCGGCGAAGGTCAAGGTCGAATTTCTCGACCGGCGCGGCAAGCGCAAGCATATCACGGCGAAGGGGCTTTTGGCGCGCTGCATCCAGCATGAGCTTGACCATCTGGAAGGCGTGCTCTTCATCGACGTGGCGCAGAGCCTGCGCAAGGAAGAGGAGCAAAAGTCATGAAGCGCTTTCGTGTGATTTTCATGGGAACTCCCGATTTCGCCGTGCCGTGTCTCGCGCGTCTTGTGGAGATTTCCGATGTCGTTGCCGTCGTGACGCAGCCGGACAAGCCCAAGGGGCGCGGGCAGAAGCTTCTGCCGCCGCCCGTCAAGGCATTCGCCCAGGAACATGGCATCGCGGTCTATCAGCCGGTGCGCGTCAAAGCGCCGGATTTCGTCGACGTCCTGCGCGGACTCGCGCCTGATCTCATCGTCGTCGTCGCCTTCGGGCAGATCTTGTCGAAGGAGATTCTTTCCCTGCCTCCCTTGGGCTGCATCAACGTCCACGCTTCGCTCCTGCCGCGCTATCGCGGTGCGGCGCCGATGCAGTGGGCGATCGTGCGCGGAGAGAAGGAGACGGGCGTCACGACGATGTTCATGGACGAAGGTCTTGACACGGGCGATATGCTCATGCGGGAAACGCTGCCGATCACGCAGGCGATGACGGCTGCCGAACTGCACGATGCGATGATGAAGCTCGGTGCAGACGTCTTGGAAAAGACACTTTTTTCCTTGTCGGAGGGAACACTCAAGCGCACGCCGCAGGATGAGACTCTTTCCACATACGCGCCGCTCCTCGACAAGGAAGTGGGGCGCATCGACTGGAAGAAATCGGCGCAAGAGATTCATGATCTCGTGCGCGGCCTGAACTCGTGGCCGGGCGCCTACACGATGCTGGCGGGGCAGAAGTTCAAAATCTGGCGCACGCGCCTTGCGGAGGGTACGGCAGAACCCGGCGAAATCGTTTCCGTGACGAAGCAGGGACTTCTCGTCGGCACGGGCGAGGGGATGCTGGAAATACTGGAACTGCAGGCGCCGAGCAGGAAGAAGATGGCGGCGGGCGACTATGTGCGCGGCCACGGGCTTCAGCTGCCCGCACGCTTCGATTTCGATGCAGAATGACGCATCTGCGTTGAGGAAAGGAGGGAATCGTTTTGGCATCTGTGATACCGGGACTTGAGCGCCCGCACAAGAGGCTCTTCATGGCGCTCCTGTCGCTGAGCTTCCTCTGCATGACCTTTCTCGCCTATGCCGTCTGGCGCGTGAGCTACCTCGGTCTGCTCGAAATCAATGCCTATCTGCCACTCGTGCTCGGCATCTTCTTCGCGAGCGTCGTATTTCTCACGGGTTTCGGCATCTTGAGCATGGTCGGGGCGATTCTCGGCCTGCCGTTCCTGCATATTTTTCAGAAGCAGTCGTACACGCTGATCAATCTGCTCTTTCCCGTAGCCATCATGATCGGCAAGGTGTTCGGCTTCAACCGGCGGCGCATCGAACGCTCCTTCATCGAGGTCAGCAACCAGATCATCCACCATCGCGGCATCAAGGTGCATGCGAACGAGCTTCTCGTCGTCACGCCGCATTGCCTGCAGCTTGCGACGTGCCCGCACAAGATTACGCGCGACCCGCACAACTGCAAGCGCTGCGGCGGCTGCGACGTCGGCGCTCTCGTGAATCTTGCCGATGAGATGGGCTTCCATTTCTTCATCGTGACGGGCGGCACGCTCGCACGTCAGACGGTCAAGAAGGTTCGTCCGAAGGCGATCATGGCGATCGCCTGCGAACGCGATTTGACGAGCGGCATACAGGACGTTTACCCTCTTCCGGCCGTCGGCGTTCTGAACATACGGCCGAACGGCCCGTGCTTCAATACGCACGTCGATATTGAGAAGGTGCGTGAGGAAATCAAGAAATTCTTGCTTGACGACGATGCGGCGAAGAAGGAGAAGAATGTGCCCGAAGACGAAGAGGGCGGGCAAAGATGAGGAGGAGCTATGGACAAGGCGCGGGAGACGGCGCTCAAGGCGCTTCATGAAGTGAATGAAAAGGGAGCTTATGCCAATGTGGCATTGGCGCGGTCTTTGCGCGTTGCGAAACTCTCCGAAGTGGATCGCCGCTTTGCAACGGAACTGGTCTACGGCGCGGCGAAGGCGGGCGGCACGCTCGATTGGATTCTGCGGCGCTACTTGAACCGTCCGCTTTCCAAGATCCCGCCCATGGTGCGGGATATTTTGCGTTTGGGCATATACCAGCTTTTCTTCCTTGCGCGTGTGCCTGCCTCCGCCGCCTGCAATACGGCGGTGGAGATGACGAAGCGCTGCAGCCATGCGGGTACGGTGAAGTTTGTCAACGCCGTTCTGCGCACGGCGGCTCGTGAACCCGAGAAGGCGGCATTCCCGACGGGCAAGGCGCATGAAGCGGAAAATCTCGCCCTGTCCCTGCAGCATCCCGAGTGGCTCGTGCGGCGTTGGATCGGTCAGTTCGGCTATGAAGAGGCAAGGGCGCTCTGCGAATTCGACAATGCGCAGGCGGCGCTTTCCCTGCGTACGAACACCTTGAAGATTACGCGGGACGAGCTTCTCGAACGCCTCTCGCAAGAGGGCGTGGAGGCGGAGCCTTCCGCTTGGACGCCCGAAGGGATTCTCTGCCTTCGTCACGGCTCTCTCGACGCTCTGGAATCCTTGCAGCAGGGACTTTTTCAGGTGCAGGACGAAAGCTCGATGCTCGTGGCGCACGTCCTCGCGCCCAAGCTGGGCGAATTCGTGCTCGACGTCTGCAGTGCGCCGGGCGGCAAGACGACGCATATCGCCGCCGCTATGGGCGACTGTGGACGCATCGTCGCACTCGACGTGCATGAACACAAGATGCGCCGCATTGCGGAAAACTGCGAGCGGCTCGGCATCAAGTCGGTAGAGCCGCTGCTCCTCGATGCGCGCGAGGCGGGGAGGCGCTTTCCGCGCCAAGCCGACCGCGTGCTCGTCGATGCGCCGTGCTCGGGACTCGGCGTCCTGCGGCGAAAGCCCGATGCGCGTTGGCGAAAGAGGCCGGACGACCTCGCCGCTCTCGCACGATTGCAGCGGGAAATTCTCAGATCCGCTGCGGAAGCCGTGAAGAGCGGCGGCGTGCTCGTCTACAGCACATGCACGATCGAGCGCGGGGAAAACGAAGCCGTCGTGGAAGACTTCCTCGCGCGGCACGAAGAGTTCAGCTTGGAGAATGCAGGAGAACTCCTGCCGCTGAAAAAGCGCCCCGAGCGGATGCTGCAGCTTTATCCGCAGCGCGACGGCACGGACGGCTTCTTCATCGCCCGCATGAGAAGAAGGTGAGTGCATGAAGAACATTTTCGGCATGACGCTCGAAGCGATGCAGGAGGATTTCGCTGCCCTGCGCTTGGAAAAATACCGCGCGAGGCAGGTGGCGGAATGGCTCTACAAGAAATGTGCGAAGCGTTTTTCCGACATGACGAACCTGCCGAAGTCCCTGCGCACGGAACTTGAGACGAGGTACACGATCGACACGCCCCTTTTGCGCACGAGGCTCGACGCCGCCGACGGCAGGACGAGCAAGTTCCTGCTCGCCTTTTCCGACGGCGCGGCCGTGGAAGCCGTGCTCATGCGCCAGCCTTACGGCAACAGTATATGCATATCGACGCAGGCGGGCTGCAATATGGGCTGCTCCTTCTGCGCCTCGACCCTGCACGGATTGGCGCGTGATTTGACGGCGGGGGAAATGCTCGCCGAGGTTCTCTTCATCGAGGAGATGTTGAGATCGCAAGGCGGAAAGGTTGATACCATGGTCTTGATGGGGTCGGGAGAGCCTTTGATGAACTATGAAAATGTCGTGGATTTCCTGCGCCTGCTGCATGAAGAATACGTGCTGAACATCAGCTATCGCAGCATCACGCTGTCCACTTCGGGCATCGTTTCCGCTATAGACCGTCTTGCCGAAGAGGGCATGCCTCTGACGCTTTCCATCTCGCTCCATGCGCCGCGCGAGGAACTTCGTTCCGAACTCATGCCGATCAATCGCAAGTATCCATTGTCGGACGTCGTCGCGGCAGGAAAACGCTATGCGGAAAAGACGGGACGGCGCGTCACATACGAGTACATCCTCATCCGCGACGTGAACGACGGCGAGCGGGAGGCCCGGGAATTGGCCGAACTTCTCGAAGGACAGCTTGCAAGCGTCAACCTCATTCCCATCAATCCCGTGAAGGAGCGGGGTTTCGAGCGGCCATCCGAAGAGCGCACCGCAGCCTTCTGTCGTGCGCTCACGCGCCGTCACATCACGGCCACGGTACGTCGGGAGATGGGCGTTGACATACAGGCGGCCTGCGGACAACTGCGCAACCGTCACATGTCCGAGAACGAAGAGCAGCAATAGATTGTGAGGGATTCCATGGCTTTTACCAAATGGGAAACATTTTTGGAAAATCATATCGAAGGATTTTTCAATAAGAAGTTTGGCAGCGCCCTTGAACCGATCGAGGTGGAGAAGAAGCTCGAAAAAGAAATCGCGAATGCGAAGCGGCGGGCGAAAAAGGGGAAGAAAGAATGGATCTTGCCCAATGCCTATACGATCCTTATGAACGAGGAAGATTGCCACCACCTTTCTTCACAGCGCTTCCTCGATGATCTTCACATCTTGGCGGAAAAAAAAGTCATCCTGCTCGATGCCTTCATGGACGGGAAACTTGCCATCAACATTCAGAAGGATGCGGAACTTTCTCTCGGCCTGTGCCGCGTGAGGGCGTCATATTCTGACATGGTGCAGCGCGTGGCGCAGGCGGTGAAGGAGCAGCACACGATCGTCCTGCAGAGACCGTCTTTCCAGGCGCCGCTCGATTTTCCGACGGAGTACAAGATCGCTTCGCTCACGGTTGTGGAAGGAGCGGATCTCGACTCTTACCTCGCGTTCGGCGAGAAAAAGATCTTTCTCGGCAGACGCGAACGAAGCGATTTCATCTTGACCGATCCCAACGCTTCGCGCGTCCATGCCTCCATCCGCTATGAAAGGCATCGCCATTTCCTGCAGGATGAGGACAGCACGAACGGCACGCTTCTCAACGGGCGTCCCGTGCTCGAATCGTGGCTGCGGCATGGCGATGAGATTCAGATTGGAAATTCCGTCCTGCGCTACGAGGTGATATGATTGCCGGGTTCAGATCTTTTGCTGCGCGTTCTGAGCGCAGCTTTTCAATACGGCGTCCTGCTGCTGCTCTTTCGTTTTATCGCACGCCTGGCAAAGGCGATGTTTGAAGACGCCAAGGCCTTGCGGCAGGAGATAAAGCCGCGTGAGATATTGCCTGACGAAGCCGTGCTCAGCGTCGTGGAGGCGGGCGATGAAGCGCTTTTGGGCAAGCGTTTCGCCTTCACGCAGGGACTGACGATCGGGCGCAGCGCCGATAACGATATCCGCATTCCCGATTCCTTCGTATCGCATCGTCATGCTGTCGTACGTCTTGTAAACAATCAGTATGTCATCGAGGACATGGGCAGCATGAACCACACGTATCTGAACGATGCGATCCTGCAGGGAAAGGCTTATCTGAAGCCGGGGGATCTCATACGCATCGGCTTTGTGACACTGAGGTTTGAGAGGTGATTTTTTTGAAAGTCTCGAAAGCGACGGACAGGGGAAAGGTGCGCGAGAGCAACGAGGATGCATGCGCCTTCATACCGCCCGATACGTATGTCGTGGCGGACGGCATGGGGGGATATGCCGCAGGAGAGGTGGCGAGCGCGATGCTCGTCGACGTATTCTCGGAGATGTTTTCCGATGCGGTGCATGAATGCGGCGAGGAAGCCTTGCTTCATGCCGTACAGGCAGCGAACAGCAAGATTCTCCGTGCAGCGGCAGCGAGCGAAGCCCGAAAGGGCATGGGGACGACGGTCGTCGCCTTGCAGTACAGGGACAATGCGGCGTATTGGGCGCATGTGGGCGACAGCCGGCTTTATCTTCTGCGAAAGGGTGCGCTCAGGCGGCTCACGCGCGACCATTCCTTCGTACAGGATCTCATCGAGCGAGGCTCCATCACGGAAGAGGAGGCGAGGAATCATCCGAAAAAGAATCTTCTGACGCGTGCGGTCGGCGTGGAAGAAAAACTCGTCGTCGATACGGGAAGCTTCACGATCAAGGCGGGCGACATCTTTCTCCTGTGCTCGGACGGATTGACGAATATGGTTGGAGAAGCCGCCATTCGCGAGACTCTGCAGGGAGAGTCTGCGGACAAGGCACGGACCCTCGTCGAGCTTGCTCTTCTGGCAGGAGGACTCGACAATATCACAGCCATCGTGGTGGAATGCGATGAAAGAGGCTAAGCTGCACCTGCTGCTGCCTCCGCTCGGCATCCTGCTGCTGGGCACGGGCGTACTGCTTCTTGCACATCGTCTGACGGCGGATCTTTTGCTGCTGCCCTGGCTTGCGGCCGTCATCGTCGGTGCATTCTTCACGCAGTTCATTTTGGGCAGACGAGATGGAACGGACTTGACGCTTTTCCCTGCGGCCATGCTGCTCGCAAGTCTCGGACTCATCATGATCGGACGCTTGAAGCCAGCGCTCTTTTTGACACAGATGCGCTGGCTGCTGCTCGGCCTGATCGTTTATCTTTTCCTCGTCTTTCTTGGCGAGAGGTTTCTTCGCCTCCTTTCCTATCCATATCTTCTGGGCGTGTTCTGTCTTCTGCTCCTGTGCTCGGCGCTCTTTTTCGGCACGGAGATCGGCGGCAGCCGCAACTGGATCGTCTTCGGCCCTTTCGCCGTGCAGCCCTCGGAATTTGGCAAGATCGTCATCATCATGTTTCTTGCCGCCTATCTGACGGAGCATCGGGAAGTGTTGACGCTGCCCAGGCACAGGCTTCTTTGGCTGAAGCTGCCCGTGCTTCGCTTCATTGCACCGCTCCTTTTAATCTGGGGCGTCGCAATCCTGATGTTCGTCGTGCAGCGCGATCTCGGCTCGGCTCTGCTCTTTTTTGGCATAGCTGTTTCCATGACGTATATGGCTACGGGTCGAAAATCTTATGTGGCGCTTGCCTTCGCGTTCTTTCTGGGCGCAGCCGCGCTCAGTTACTCGTTCTTTTCCCATGTGCGCGTGCGCTTCAACATCTGGCTCGACCCTTGGAGCGATCCTTCGGGCAGCGCTTATCAGGTTGTGCAGTCCCTCTTTGCGCTCGGCTCGGGCGGCGTTTGGGGCGCGGGTTTTGCGCACGGTCATCCCAATTTGATTCCCGAGGTGCATACGGATTTTATTTTTGCGGCGATTGCGGAAGAACTGGGGCTGCTCGGCTCCCTGGGCGTCATGCTCGTCTTTGCCCTGTTTTTTTATCGTGCCGTACGCATAGCGCTCGCCTGCCGGGAAGAGACGCGCATGCTGCTTGCCGCCGGCATCGCAGTCGTGTTTCTCCTGCAGGCTTTCATCATCATCGCAGGCGTGACGAAATTCCTGCCGCTGACGGGCATCACGCTTCCCTTTGTAAGCTACGGGGGCAGTTCCATGATCGCCAGCTTTATGCTGCTCGGCATTTTGACTGTGCTTTCCAAAAAGGAGAATCGACATGGTTGAGCGAAATAATACAAGGTATATTCTGCGCACAGCCATCATCCTGCTCTTGTCATTTTCCTGCCTGGCGCTTTATGTCGTCTATCTGCAGGTCTGGGAAGCGGATCAGCTCGCAGAGCATCCGCTGAATCGCCGCGCGGCTCTCGCCGAGGACAGCGTGCTGCGCGGCAGCATCCTTGATCGAAAGGGTGAAGTTCTCGCGCTCAGCCCGAACGTAGGAGAGAGACGCTATCCTTACGGGCGGATCATGGCGCCGGTCACGGGCTATCTTGATGATACGATCGGCAGCACGGGCATCGAGGCTTATAAGGGAGCAGAGCTTTCGGGACACAGCCGCCTTCTCGGGCGACTGGGGCCGCTCGCGCAGATTTTCTCTTCCTCACGCGGCGACGACGTCTATCTGACGCTCGACGCTGCACTGCAGGAAACGGCATACGAGGCGCTGGGAGAACGGCGCGGGGCTGTCGTCATGCTCGACGCGGAAAGCGGGGCGGTTCTCGTGCTCGCATCGCGTCCCTCGTTCGATCCGTCCGATATTCAAGCGCAGTGGGACAGCCTGCGGCAGGACAAGGAAAGTCCTCTCGTAAACCGTGCGCTGCAAGGTCTTTATCCGCCTGGGTCGACCATCAAGCCATTGATTCTCGATGCGGCGTTGGAAAACGGCGTCACGAACAGCAAGGAAGTCTTCGACTGCACGGGGGCGCTCAAAGTGGGGGATTCGGTCATCCACGAGAGCCACGGCGCTGCGCACGGCAGGATTGATGTGGAGCACGCCTTGATTGAGTCCTGCAACACGACGTTCGGCTCGCTTGCGCTGCGCCTGGGCGGCAAGAAACTGGCGGACGCCTTCCGGCGCTTCGGCTTTGAGGAGACGGCGCAGGGCGAATTGGCGGAGGCGGCAGCGCATCTGCCCGACTTCGCTTCCCTCGGTCAAGGCGACACGGCTCAGATCGGCATCGGGCAGAGCACGCTTCTCGTCACGCCGCTGCACATGGCGCTGCTCGCCGCAGCGTTTGCAAATGACGGCGTCGTAATGAAGCCCTACATGGTCGAACGTGTCGTGACGCCCAACGGCGTCACACTCGAACAGCATCGAAGCGAGAAGTGGTTCGAGGCTACGACGGCGGCACGCGCCTCCTTGATTCATGGATTCATGGAGGAGGTCGTGCAGGAAGGTACGGGCACGGCGGCGGCTCTCCGGGGCGTGCGCGTGGCGGGCAAGACGGGCACGGCGGAAAATTCGGGCGAGGATCATGCGTGGTTCATCGGCTCGGCGGAAATAAAAGGTCGAAAGACAGCTTTTGCCATCCTTGTGGAAAACAGCGGCGGAGGCGGCACGGAAGCTGCACCAATCGCACGGAAGCTGTTGGAAAAGTTGCAAGATGATTAGGAGGCAGTGCCATGGAACAACGCATTTTAGGCAACCGCTATGAGCTTGTGGAGCTTGTTGGAAGCGGCGGCATGGCTGATGTATATAAGGCGCACGACAAACTGCTCGATCGAACGGTCGCGGTCAAGGTGCTGCACGCCCAATTCGCGAGCGACGCCGAGTTCGTGGCGCGTTTCCAGGCCGAAGCGCAGGGAGCAGCGAAGATGTCGCATCCCAACATCGTCAATATCTACGATGTCGGGCAGGAGGGAAACGCCCACTACATCGTTATGGAATACGTTTCAGGGCAGACCCTGCGCGAAGAGCTTGACGCGGGCGGCCGCCTGCCCGTTGCCACGGCGCTCGCCATTGCGCGTCAAATTGCCGAGGCTCTGCATCATGCGCACAAGAACGGTCTTGTCCACTGCGACATCAAGCCGCACAACATCCTCGTGATGGAGGACGGGCGCATCAAGGTCGCCGATTTCGGCATCGCCCGCGCCGTGAGTTCGGTCACGTCGACGTATACAGGCAACATCGTCGGCTCCGTGCATTATTTTTCGCCGGAGCAGGCGAAGGGCGCTTCGATCACGCCGAAGTCAGACGTCTATTCCCTCGGCGTCGTTCTCTATGAAATGCTCACGGGCGAGCTGCCCTTCACGGGCGAAACCCCTGTCGGCATCGCCTTGAAGCATTTGCAGGAAGAACCTCTTTCCGTCTGCGCCATCGACCCGTCAATTCCGCCCTTCGTCGAGGCTCTCGTTGCGGAATTGATGGCAAAGGATCCGAGCCGGCGCCCCGACAGTGAAACCGTCGTGCGGCAGATCGCGCAGGATGAGGCGATGCTTGGCGGCTCGGCGTCGCCGCTGCTCGATCCCTATGCGACGCAGGTATTGCCGCGCGTGCGCGAGGCCGAGGTCGATTCATCGCTTTTGTCAAGACACGGGCAGGAAGAGCGGCCGTCCGTGCATGTGCCGGATGTCGGGCATGGCGGTGCAGCGAAGAAGGCGTATCGCTCCAAGGCCTTCCTTTTCGTCCTGTTCCTCGTATTGTTCTTTGGATTCTTTGCCGGCGCCTTCCTTTCCTATGGAAAGTTTTGGAGCGGTGCGGAAGTCGTCGTTCCCGATGTGACGGGACAGACGCTGGCCGTCGCCAAGCAGAAGCTGGAGGACAAGAAACTGCGCGTGGACATCGCGGAGATGTATGATTCCAATATACCGGCAGGGCAGGTCGTCAAGCAAGATCCCGAGGGAGGCTCGAAGGTCAAGGAAGAGCGCCTCGTGACCATCTACGTGAGCAAGGGCGGCGAGGAGGTCAGTATGCCGGAACTCAAGGGGATGCAGAAGTCAGCGGCAGAGAGCAAGCTGACCGGAGCGGGCTTGAAACTCGGCGTCGTGACGGAAGAGTTCTCCTCGCAGCCTGCGGGGAGCGTCATCGGACAAGACCCGCGTGCGGGATCGAAGATCAGCAAGGGGCAGGTTGTCGACCTCGTGATCAGCAAGGGCGAGCGTCCGCGCAAGGTCTCCGTGCCGAGCGTCGTCGGCGGCGCGGAATCAAGCGCCAAGGAAGCGATCAAGAACCGCGGACTTCATGTAGGCTCCGTCACGAAGGAAGCGAGTTCGCAGGCGGCAGGCACGGTCGTGCGTCAGAGCCCGGCGGCAGGCAGCGAGGTGGAAGAAGGCACGGCGGTTGACCTTGTGCTTGCCGCCGAAACGGAAAAGAAGCCCTCGAAGACGAAGGAGCGCGCGTCGGACGACAATGCAGGCGACAAGACGCCGAGCAAGGACGCAAGCGGCGGCAAGTCGAACCGCTAGCAAGTGGGAGAGGAGGACGGTTTGTTGCAGGGAAAAGTGCTCAGAGCGCAAAACAGTTTCTTCTACGTGGCGACACGAGAGGGGCTTGTAGAGGCGAAGCTGCGAGGCCGCCTGAAAAAGGAACGCATTGCCGTCGTACCGGGCGATGACGTGGAGCTTGAGCTTACAGAAGGCGGCGCGGGCGTCATCGAGCGGCGCTGTGAGCGAAAGAGTCTTTTGCGCCGCCCGTTGGTCGCCAATATCGATCAGGTCGTCCTCGTTTTCGCCGCACGCGAGCCGGATATCAATCCCGTGCTCATCGACCGTTTTCTCGTGCTCGCCGAGTGGTCGAAGATCGAACGCATCATCCTCTGCATCAACAAGATGGATTTGCTGGATGGTGATGAGGCGGAGATTCCTGCACTCGCCGCGCTCTATCGTGAAATCGGCTATCCCGTATGCCTGCTGTCCACTGTTACAGGGGAAGGTGTGGCAGACATGCAGTCTCTTGTCGAGGAAAAGACGAGCGTGTTTGCCGGCTCATCGGGTGTGGGAAAATCCTCTCTCTTAAACTGCCTCGCGCCGGGCATTGCCCTTTCTACGGGCGCTGTCAGCGAGAAGATCAAGCGCGGCAGGCATACGACGCGAACGGCGCAGCTTCTGCCGTTCGCCGGAGGATTCCTCGTCGATACGCCGGGTTTCAGCGCTACGGAGCTTGCTGAGATCGAGCCTTGTGCGCTCCCGGGGCTCTTCCCCGAATTTCGCTCCTTTTTCGGCGCTTGCCGATTTCAGCCCTGCACGCACAGCCACGAGCCGGGCTGCGCCGTCAAGGAAGCCGTGCAGGCGGGAAGAATTGAAGACTCGCGCTATGCTTCCTATTTGGAAATGCTGCAGCAGAGTGTACAGAGAAAGAAGGTATATCGATGATTCAAGTGGCGCCGTCGATTCTCTCGGCGGATTTCGCGCATCTTGCCGATGAGGTGCAGCGCATTGAAACTGCCGGGGCGGAGTACGTCCATATCGATGTCATGGACGGCGCTTTTGTGCCGAACATCACGTTGGGTGCTCCCGTCGTGAAGTCGCTTCGCAAATGCTCTGCGGCGGTTTTTGATGTGCATCTGATGGTCGAGCGCCCGGAAGCGCAGATCTCCTCCTTCGCCGAGGCTGGTGCGGACGTCATTACCTTTCATATCGAGGCGGTGCGTCATGCCCATCGCCTCGTACAGGAGATCAAATCTCTCGGCTGCAGGGCGGGCATCGCGCTCAATCCTGCGACGCCGCTCGTCATGCTCGAAGAACTTATGGCAGATATCGACATGGCGCTCATCATGACGGTAAATCCGGGTTTCGGCGGACAGAAGTTTATTCCGTCGATGCTCGAAAAAATCGCGCTTCTGCGTCATACGGTGGAAGAAAATGCTTTCGCTCTCGACATCGAGGTCGACGGCGGCATCAATGCCGAGACGGCGCCGCTCGTGAGAGAGGCGGGGGCGAACATCCTCGTCGCAGGCTCTGCCGTCTATGGTGCGAGCGATATAGAAAAAGCGATTCAGGCGATTCGCGGCTGAGGGAGGAGGAAACGCGAATGGAAAAGGCGGTAGTGCTGCTTTCGGGCGGACTTGATTCGACGACCTGCATGGCCGTCGCAAAGGAGCAGGGGAAAGAACTTTATCCCATCAGCTTTGACTATCATCAGCGCCATAGCATCGAGCTGGAAGGCGCGAAGAAGATTGCAGCTTTTTACAAAGTGAAACGTCATCTGATCATCGAGACGAACATGGAAGCGATCGGCGGCTCGGCACTGACGGACGACAGCATCGCCGTGCCCGAGGGCGACGTTTCGCGCACGTCGGTTCCCGTGACCTACGTGCCAGCACGGAATCTGATCTTCTTGAGCTATGCGCTCGGCTATGCCGAAACCATCGGCGCACGCTCCGTCTACATCGGCGTCAACAGTGTCGACTATTCGGGCTATCCCGACTGCCGTCCCGAATTTATCCGGCATTTTCAATCCGTCGCGGACTGCTCGACGGAAGCGGCCTCCGAGGGAAAGCGCATCGAGATCGTCACGCCCCTGCAGAATTTGTCCAAAGCCGACATCGTGCGCTTGGCGACGCGTCTTGCCGTGCCGTTGGAGCTTACGCACAGCTGTTACAACGGCGGCAAAAAGGCGTGCGGCGTCTGCGACAGCTGCAAACTGCGCCTGCAGGGATTCGCGGCTGCCGGCATAAAAGACCCGATCGAGTATGAAAGACGCTGAAGAAAAGATGTTGAAGGACATACAGAAAAGCGCGGATATGCGCGGCATCGACATACAGCATGTCGGCATCAAGGACGCCCATCTGCCGTTTCGCATCAAGACGAAGGCGGGCGATTTCCAGCAAGTCACAGCGCGCATCCGCTTTACGGTTTCCCTGCCAAAAGAGTACAAGGGCACGCACATGAGCCGCTTCCTGGAAATCTTGCAGCAGTGGTGCGACAAGCCCGTAGCGGAAGAAGAGATGGAAGCCATGCTGCAGGACGCGCTTCATCGTCTTGAAGCAGAAACGGCGAAGCTGCGCCTTTCCTTCAAGTATTTCATCGAGAAGGAAGCGCCGGCAAGCGGCAAGAAATCCGTGCTCGACCTTGATTGCTTCTTCGAGGGCGAAAAGCGTGCGTGCGAGGCGATGTCGTTCCGTCTTGGCGTCACCGTGCCTGCGACATCCCTCTGCCCGTGCAGCAAGGCGATCTCGCGCTACGGTGCGCACAATCAGAGGAGTCTTCTGCAAGCAGTCGTCGAGTTCAAGCCGCCCGCGCCGTGCATCTTCATCGAGGATCTCGCCGCGCTCATGGAAGAGCAGGCGTCGTGCCCGATCTATCCGCTGCTGAAGCGTGAAGATGAGAAGTATGTGACGGAAAAGGCATACGAGCAGCCGAAATTCGGCGAGGACATCCTGCGAGACCTCGTGCTCGCCC
>CAJPRR010000033.1 GCA_905373085.1 uncultured Selenomonas sp. | reverse complement strand
TCGTCAACGGCCCGGGCGAAGCGCGCGGCGCCGATGTCGGCATCGCGGGCGGCAAGGGCGTCGGACTCGTCTTCAGAAAGGGCGAGGTCGTGCGGCAGGTCAAGGAAGAAGAGCTGGTTGAAGAGCTGTTCCGCGAGATAGACAGTATCTTGGAGGAAGAGCAGGCTTGAATAAAAGCGTCCGCTTGCCTTGAGCGGCAAAGCGCTTTCATAGATGGGGATGCGGGGAACGAAGCGCACGCCCTAAGAGGAGGAAGTTTTCATTGCTTACATCGAAGTTATACGCGCCGACGTTGCGCGAGGTGCCTTCTGACGCTGAGATCACGAGCCATCGTCTCATGCTGCGCGCGGGAATGATCCGCAAGGCGGCGGGCGGCGTCTATACGTATCTGCCTCTGGCGTGGCGCACGATAAAGAAGATCGAGCAGATCATCCGCGAGGAGATGGATGCGGCGGGCGGGCAGGAACTGTGCATGCCGATCATGCAGCCGGCGGAGATCTGGCAGGAGTCGGGGCGTTGGAGCGTATTCGGACAGGAGATGTTCCGCCTGAAGGACTGCCATGGCCGTGAATTCTGCCTCGGCCCGACGCACGAGGAAATGATCACGACGCTCGTGCGCGATGAGGTGCGCTCCTACAAGCAGCTGCCGCTCCTTCTGTATCAGATCCAGAACAAGTATCGTGACGAGATTCGTCCGCGCTTCGGACTCATGCGCAGCCGCGAGTTCATCATGAAGGATCTCTATTCCTTCGACAAGGACGAGGCGGGAGCCGACATTTCCTACAAGAAAATGTACGACGCCTATACGAATGTCTTCACGCGCTGCGGCCTGAAGTTCCGTCCCGTCGAGGCGGACGCGGGTGCGATCGGCGGCAATCACACGCATGAGTTCACGGTGCTCGCTGCCGCCGGCGAGTCGGAAATTGCGTGCTGCACGGCGTGCGACTACGCGGCGAACGTGGAAAAGGCGGAGCTTCTTCCCATTGACGCGCCAGAGGAAGAGGCGCAGCCTTTGCAGAAGGCCAGGACGCCTGCCTGCAAGACCATCGAGCTTGTGGCCGATTTCCTGCGCGTGCCGCTCGAAAAGACGATCAAGGCGGTCGCCTTTCAGGATGAAAATGACGCCCTCGTGCTCGCTTTCGTGCGCGGCGACCATGAAGTCAACGACGTGAAGCTGCAGAATGCCGTGGGGGCGCTTGAACTGCGCATGGCGGATGAGGCGGCGATTTCGGCGTCGGGCGGCGTCGCGGGCTTCATGAGTCCCGTCGGCATCAAGAAGGGCACGAAGATCGTCGTCGACAGCACGGTCATGAAGATGAAGAATGCCGTTGCGGGTGCGAACGAGGTCGACGTGCATTATACGGGCGTGAATCCCGTGCGCGATTTCACGGATGTCCTCACCACAGATATCCGCTTGATGACGGCGGGCGATCCTTGCCCGCACTGCGGTGCGCCCGTTGAGATCACGAGAGGCATCGAGGCGGGACAGGTCTTCAAGCTCGGCACGAAGTACAGCGAGGCGCTCGGCGCGACCTTCCTCGATGAGAACGGCAAGGAGAAGGCGCTCTTCATGGGCTGCTACGGCATTGGCGTCGGTAGAACGATGGCGGCGGCCATCGAGCAGCACAACGACGAGCACGGCATCATCTGGCCGCGTGCCATTGCGCCCTACGAGGTCGTGGTCGTTCCCGTCAATGCGAAGGCGTCCGAGCAGCTGGCGCTTGCCAAAGAGGTGTATGAGACGCTTTTGGCCGCAGGCGTCGATGCGATTCTCGACGACCGCAAGGATCGCGCGGGCGTGAAGTTCAAAGACGCCGACCTCATCGGCTATCCGCTGCGCATCACGATCGGACCGAAAGCCTTGGAAGAGGGAAAGATCGAGCTGAAGGTGCGCCGCTCGGGCGAGAGCTGCGACTGCACGAAGGCGGAGTGCTTGGCGAAGGTGCAGGAGCTTTTGAAAGATCTTTGAGTTTTGAGGAAGCGCAGATGTATGAAGATGGGCGGCTGCATTTATCAGTGCTTCCTTGATACGGGAGACTGCTGAGAAAGGAGCGGGAGCATCATGGAAGGAGAAATCCTCTGGAAGAAGGATCATTACGCCATACGTTACTTCGAGGACGGCGATGAACATCTGCAGTCGCTGGCATTGGGCGATGAGATCGAAGTCCTCGTCAACGACGCGTGGAAAAAGGTGAAGGTGGAGGCGAAGAACGGCGAGCCGGTTCTCGTCGGCGTCGGTTATGGCGACGGCATCGGCTGCCAGGCGCGTTTTGAGAAGAAGTAGCCGGAGGCGATGAGCATGGAGAAGATGGGCATAGTGTTTGCCGGCGGCAACGGCAACAGCGCTTATCAGATGGGCGCATGGAAGGCGTTGCGCAGCTACGAGCTTGAGTCTTCCGTGAGCGTCGTCTCCGGAACGTCTTTCGGTGCGCTGAACGCCATGATGTTCGCGAGCGACGGCTACGAGAGGGCGGAAGCGATGTGGCAGAATGCTGCGAAGCTCAAGATTTCCAACGTGCCGATCACGAAGCTCAAGGAAATCTACGACATCATCGTGACGAGCGGGCTTTCCGGCGTATCGTTCGAGCAGTTTCTCGCTCTTTTCGGGCATGGCCTTTTTGATGAAAAGAGCTTCGCCGCGTTCTTGGAAGAGTATATGGAGCTTTCCAAGGTGCGCGAGAGCATCGAGCACATCTTCGTCGGAGCGACGAAGTTCCCTGCGGTAGAGCCTGCCTATTACGATCTTCTGCGCTACCCGGAGAAGATGCGCAAGGTTCTTCTGACGGCGGCGAACGCCCTGCCGCTCCTCTACCCGCAGCTGCGCTTTTCCAACGGCGTCGTGCTCTGGGAAGGAAGCTTCACCGATCTTTCTCCGCTCCTGCCCGTCTACGAGGCGGGTGTGCGGCTGATTTTCGTGCTGCACCTGTCGCAGAGGAGCACTGTGCAGAAGAACCTTTATCCCGACGCGAAGATTTACGAGCTTTTTCCGCGCCCCGATTTCTCCGATCGCCCGGGCTGTGTCGATTTCACGCGTCTCGCTGTCGAAAAGCGCATGAAGGAAGGCTACGGCGATATGGTTGAATTGATTCAAAAGCTCATGAAGGAGGGCGTCGTAAGCTGCCCCATCGGCGAGAAGATCAAGGAGGTCAAGGCGCAGGAAGGGGACTTCCTCAAGCAGGCGAAGCGGACGGAGGATCGCGAAGCCGAGCGAAAGCGCAGTGAGATCATGGAACTTTTGACAGAAAAATGAGGTGGGCGGCGCTTTTCTGCTGCCGCTTTTCTTTTGGAATTGTGTGAAAGGCGAGGTGCTCATGCGGTACAAGAAGGCCGCCGTTTGGCTTCTGGCAGGTGTGTTGGCAGGTTTGCCGTCGGCAGTTCAGACTGTTGAGGCGGCGGGAGAGACGGATCAGACGAAGCCGGCGGCTTCGTCCGCAGCCCAAAGTGCGGGCGGCAAGGCGGGTACTGCCGGGACGGCGATGGACGAGGCGGCGTGGGAAGCCGCCCTGGCTGCCGGCGCGGCTGTCAGCGCCGTGCATGGGGCGGTGACGCCGCAGTCTGCAGCAGAGCAAGCACCGGCGGATGCGAATGCGGCAGCCGGCAAGGCGGATGCCGCGCCTACGGCAAATGTGGGCGCGGTGCAGGCGGAGAATGCCGCTGCGCCGTCGGCAGCAAATGAACAGCCTGTTGTCGCGGCGGCTGCGCCCGGCGCCGTGCAGGAGAGTGCGCCATCGGGTACGCCCGACGGCGGCGCAGCGATGCCGCAGGCGCAGCCCGTACAGCAGGAAAGCGCAGTCGTGCAGTCCGTGCAGACGCTGCCGACGGAGGCTCAGGCAGCAAAGACGACGGCAGTTCCGAATGCGCCAGCACGCGTGCAGGAAATCATGCAGAAGTTCCGACTCTCGGGCAATCCGCGAAGCGGCGCCTACAGCTGGGTCTACACGTCGCCTACGTGGACGGCGGAAGCTGTCAGCCGCCCGGCGGCGGGCAGCAGCTACTTCCTGCTCGCCGGCTCGGAAAACCTGCGCTTCCAGTCCTTTGACTGCGATGAGGTATGGTACTTCCACGAGGGCTGCGGCATGAGGCTGACGGCGCTTTTAGCCGACGGCGCGGTGCGCACCTTCGAACTTGGCGTGGGAGGTGCGGCGATGCCGATGGTTCTGATTCCCAAGGGACAGATCTTTGCGGCGGAGAACATAGACCCTGCGGGCTACAGCTTCATCAGCTGCATGACGGTTCCTGCCTTGGAGACGGCGGGAATCCGCGTCTGGCAGCGCGAGGAGCTTCTGGCAAAGTATCCGCAGGCGAAGGAAGTGATCGAGCGCTACACCGATGCGCCTTGGGGAGCGGCTCGTACGCAGGAGACGGCGCAGGCGGGAGGCGATGTTCATGGCTGAAATGGTGCACATGGAAATTCTGGAAGAGATTCGCGAGGACTGCCATAAGAGCGTCAAGCGGTATGCCGTGCTGGGCGCGGCGAATGCGATCAATCCGATCCCCGGACTCGACATCGGTGTTGATGCGGGACTCTGCCTGCGCATGATGGCGGATATGCGTGCGCGTTTCGGACTGTCGAAGGACGCCGCGAGCAAGCTGCGCCACTACGACGTCCTCGTGCCGCTCGTCAAGAAGGTGTTCGACTTCGCGACGAAGGAGGGCGTGATGATCGTTTTGAAAAGCTTCGGCAAGCGCTACCTCGGCAAGACGACGGCGAAGTATGTGCCCTTCATCGGGCAGGGAATCGCAGCGGCTGCCGGGTACGGCATGATGCGCTGGTTCGCACGCCAGTACATCGAGGACTGCTACGAGCTTGCACGCTTGGCGCGTGAGAATGCGGTCACGATCGATGCGGAGGCGAAAGTGCTTCCTTAGTCTTATGGAAAAAGGCCGGCAGACATGGTAGCCTTTATATTTGGATTTAGGAATCGACGGGAAGAGGAGCGACAGCGTGAACAAGGTGATCGTAAAAGTCACGGGCGAGCAGAAGGATGCGGCGGGCGACGTCAGCCGCATAGAGATGACGGCCATGGGCGAGCATTACTTTCGCAACGGCAAGCACTATATCATCTACGAGGACACATCCCTTGCCGAAGGCGCGCCCGCCTCGACAATGCTCAAGGTCGCGGCGGATTCCCTGACGCTGACGCGGCGCGGCGCCGTCGAGCAGGAGCAGCGCTTCTCGCCGCAGAGCGAGAGCCGCAGCCGCTACCGCACGCCCTTCGGCGATCTCGACCTCTGCGTTGCGACGCAGCGCCTCGACATCGCCTACGGTTCCGTCTCAGGCCGGATCGACGTCTCCTACGACATGCACGTCAACGGCGAATGGCAGTCGGCGAACGAACTGCACATCGAGGTTGAGGCGGACGCATCGGAACTGCAGAAGCTGAACTGAGACGCCTTTTCGCGGAGAAGATTAGGAGGATTTTTTTGGACATCAAGGAACAGTTGGGCGCAGCCATTCGGCAGGCGGCGCAAAAGGCGATCGCCGACGGCGTGTTTCCGGCAGGAGAGCTTGCCGACATCCTGCTCGAAGTGCCGCCGGACAAGAAGTTTGGCGATTTTGCAACGAACTTCGCCATGCAGTCGGCGCGTGTCTTTCGCATGAATCCGAAGAAGATTGCCGAGGAACTTGTGTCGCGCATCGAGGGCGACTGGCTCGATCATGCGGAGATCGCAGGGCCGGGCTTTATCAATTTCTATCTCAAGGGCAATGTGCTCTATGATCTGCTTCGTCATATATACGAAGGGGGAGAGGCGTGTTTCAACCTGCCGCAGAAAGATACGGCGCGTATCATGGTCGAATATGTGAGCGCGAATCCGACAGGCCTGCTGCACGTCGGGCACGGACGCGGCGCAGCGGTCGGCAGCGCCCTCGTCAATCTCCTGCGAGCGGCCGGCTATCCCGTTCACAGCGAATACTACATCAACGATGCGGGCAATCAGATCGACAACCTCGCGGCATCGGTCAACGCGCGCTACTTGGAGCTTTTGGGCAAGGAGGCGGCCTTTCCTGAAAACGGCTACCACGGCGCGGACATCATCGACACGGCGAAGCGCATCGTGGAAGCGGACGGCGAGAAGTATCTCTCGCTGAGCGAGGAGCAGCGCCTCGCCGCCTTTAAGGAAATCGCCTTGACGGAAAAGCTTGCACAGCTGAAGGAGGATCTCGCCGCGTTCAACGTGACGTTCGACGAATGGTTCAGCGAGCGCACGCTCCATCCCAAGGCCGTGCGCGAGGCCTGTCAGACGCTCAAGGAGAAAGGCAAGGTCTACGACAAGGACGGCGCCCTGTGGCTGCGCTCGACGGATTACGGCGACGACAAGGATCGCGTCGTCATACGTGACAACGGCGTGCCGACGTACCTTGCAGCGGACATCGCCTACCATCGGAACAAGCTGGAGCGCGGCTTCTCCCATCTCATCAACATCTGGGGGGCAGATCATCACGGCTACGTCTGCCGCGTCAAGGCGGCGCTCGCGGCGCTCGGCTATGCGCCCGGGCAGCTGGAAGTGCTCCTCCTGCAGATGGTCAGCCTGTATCGCGGCGGCGAACTCGTGAAGATGTCGAAGCGCACGGGCGAGAGCGTGACGCTCGAAGAGCTCATCGAGGAAGTCGGCACGGATGCGGCACGCTACTTCTTCCTCATGCGCTCGCTGGACAGCCAGCTCGACTTCGACCTCGACCTTGCGAAGTCGCATTCCAACGAGAATCCCGTCTACTATATCCAGTACGCGCACGCACGCATTTCGAGCATCTTCCGCCAGGCGGCCGACGCTGGAATCGAGACGGGCGGCGCACCCGAGTTTTCGCGGCTCGTCGATGAGACGGAAATCGCCCTGATCAAGAAGATCGAGGAATATACGGAAGAGATCGAGCGTGCGGCGAGAGAGCGCGCGCCGCACCGCATCGCGCGTTTTGCTTACGATACGGCGGGGCTTTTCCACAGCTTTTACAACAAGTGCCGCATCGTAGGCGTGGAGCCTGCGCTCTCAGGCGCACGCCTGGCGCTCGTGGCGGTCACGGGAAATGTCCTGCGCCATGCGCTGGGGATTCTCGGCATTTCCGCGCCGGAGAAGATGTGACAGAAGCAGGAGGTCATGATTTTGGAAAACATGGATTACGCGAAGCGCTCGGAGACGGATGTGGCGCATGATATTTTGAGTGAAAAGAACGAAGCGATGTACTACAAGGATCTCGTCCTGGAGGTCATCGACAAGAAGCGAAAGCCCGTGCAGTCGCTTTCCCATGCGATTTCAGAGGTCTATACGCTGATCAATATGGACAGCCGTTTCCACTATGAGGGAGAGGGGAAATGGGGACTGACGGAGTGGAATCCGCCCGAGGTGAAGCGCACGCATGCCTCGCGCACGGGCGCTTCCCCCAGCCCCAAGACCTCGCGCCGCCGCGAGAAGCTCTTGGAGGGCATACAGGAGGAGTAAGGCTTTCGTGAAATACGGCTCGGTGGAACGCTCCGCCGATACCGCAGAGAAAGTTGGTCTTTTTCGCAGAATATGCCGGACACAGGGCAGGAGGAAAAAATGGCAAAGTATATTTTCGTTACGGGCGGCGTCGTTTCGTCCCTCGGCAAGGGCATCACGGCTGCTTCCTTGGGGCGGCTCTTGAAGAATCGCGGCATCAAGGTCACGATCCAGAAGTTCGATCCGTATATCAACATCGACCCCGGCACGATGAGCCCATATCAGCACGGCGAGGTGTTCGTCACGGATGACGGCGCGGAGACGGATCTCGATCTCGGGCACTATGAGCGCTTCATCGACATCAACCTCACGAAAAACTCCAATATCACGGCGGGCAAGGTCTACGACAACGTCTTGACGAAAGAGCGGCGCGGCGATTACCTGGGCAAGACGGTGCAGGTCATCCCGCACATCACGAACGAGATCAAGCAGCGCGTCTACGATGTCGCGGCCGCTGACGGCGCCGACGTCGTCATCACGGAGATCGGCGGCACGGTCGGCGACATCGAGAGTCTGCCGTTTCTTGAAGCGATCCGCCAGGTCAAGAAAGAGGTCGGCCGCTACGATGTGCTCTACATCCATGTGACGCTCGTGCCGTACATCGCGGCGGCGGGAGAACTGAAGACGAAGCCGACGCAGCACAGCGTCAAGGAGCTTCGCGGCATCGGCATCCAGCCCGACATTCTCGTCTGCCGCGCAGACAAAGAGATTTCGAGCGAGATGAAGGAAAAGCTCGCGCTCTTCTGCGACGTGGACAAGAGCGCCGTCATTGAAAACCTCACGGCGCCGACAATTTACGAAGTGCCGCTGATGATGGCGAAGGAAGGCCTCGACAAGATCGTGCTCGAAAAGCTCCACATGGATTACAGTCCCGCGAACATGGAAGAGTGGGAGAAGATGGTCTTCAAGATCAAGCATCCCGCGAAAAAAGTCAAGGTCGCCGTCGTCGGCAAGTACGTGGATCTGCCCGACGCCTACATGTCGGTGACGGAGGCGCTGCACCATGCGGGCATCGCGAACGATACGGACGTCAAGATCGCCTGGGTCAACTCGGAGGCGATCGAGGCGGCGGATGTCGAGCTCAGCGAGGTGTTTGCAGGGTGCAAGGGAATACTTGTGCCGGGCGGCTTCGGCGACCGCGGCGTCGAGGGCAAGATCCGTGCCGTGCAGTACGCGCGTGAGAATGCGATTCCATTCCTCGGTCTGTGCCTCGGCATGCAGTGCGCCGTCATCGAGTTTGCGCGTCACGTCTGCGGCATGACGGACGCCCATTCGACGGAGTTCAATCACGAGACGAAGCATCCCGTCATCGATCTCATGCTCTCGCAGAAGGACGTCGAGGACAAGGGCGGCACGATGCGCTTGGGGGCTTACCCGTGCAGGCTTCGGGACGGCTCGAAGAGCCTTGCCGCCTACGGGGAGGAGGAAATCAGCGAACGCCATCGCCACCGCTACGAGTTCAACAACGATTTTCGTGCTGAGCTTGAGCGTGCGGGGCTTGCCGTTGCAGGAACGCTGCCCGATGACAGCCTCGTCGAGATCGTCGAGGTCAAGAACCATCCGTGGTTCGTCGGCTCGCAGTTCCACCCTGAGCTGAAGTCGCGTCCGAACCATCCGCATCCGCTGTTCCGTGATTTCGTGAAGGCGGCTCTTGAAGTGAAATGAGAATCTTCCTGACGTTGGTCTTGGCGGCGCTTTTCTGCAGCGCCGCCCTTTTTTCAGAAAATGCTGCTTTTGCTTCGGCGCAGGGGGAGAACGCCCGTACGGCACAAGGGCAAAGGCCGGAGAGCGGCGTCGTCGAGGGATTCTACGGCAGACCGTGGACGGAGGCCGAGCGGCGCATGATGCTGCACTTCTTGGGCGAGCACGGCATGAATCTCTACGTCTACGCGCCGAAGGACGATCCGTACCATCGCGAGAAGTGGCGTGAGCCGTATCCGCCGCAGGAGATGCTCGCACTGAAGCGCCTTGCCGCTGAGGCGCGGACGGCGGGCGTGGAATTGGTATTCGCTGTATCGCCAGGGCTTGATCAGCGCTTTTCGGGTTGGGCGGGCGAGGCGGATGAAAAGACTATGCTGCGAAAGCTGGAATCTGTTCATGAGATGGGCGTAGAGCGCTTCGCCATATTCTTCGACGATATTGAGCACAAGGACGGCAGGGCGCAGGCACTTTTCGTGAACCGCCTGAATGAGGAGCTTTTAGCCCGTCACCTCACGGAAAAGCCACTGTTTGTCGTGCCGACGGAATATTTTCTGCAAGATATGGAGACTGCTGGCGTGGCGAAGCCCTACACGCGTGAATTTGCCGCACAGCTCGATGACGACATCGTCGTGCTGTTCACGGGAGAAGGCGTCGTGCCCGAAGGCATAAGCGCCGAAGACATGGCGGAAGCCGAGCGCCTCTACGGACGGCCGCTCGGCATCTGGTGGAACTATCCAGTGACGGATTACTTGCCGGGCAAACTCGCGCTTGGCCCCATACAGGGATTGGATGAAACTGTGGCGGAGCGTGCGCCCGTGTTCTTGATGAATCCGATGGAAAAGCCCTATCTTTCGCGCATCGCCTTGGCGACGGGCGCAGAGTGGCTCTCTTCGCCTGCCTTGTATGATGTGGAAAGAGCTTGGCATACCGCCATCCGTGAGCAATACGGCGGCTTGGCGGGAGCGATGGAACTTTTCGCGCTTCATTCGCGCCGCATGGAAAAGGATTGGGCACATACGGGCGCACTCGATGCGCCTTTGCTGAAAGAGCAGATGGAAGCTTTCTGGCAAAAGGTGGAGCGTGGGGAAAGAGCCGACAAGGAAGCGGAAGCTCTCGCAAAGGAATTTCGTCGCTTGAAGCGTGCTGCCAAGCAGTTGAAGGAGAAGCTTCCACCGGAAACTCTTGCCGAATGCCTGCCGCAGCTCCAGCTCTTCGCTCAATATGCGGAGTCGGCGGAAACGTCCCTCGCGATGGTGAAAGCGCGGCACGAAGGACGCTTTGCACACGAGACGGCGCTTTATCAAAAAATCAAGGATGTTCCAACAGAGCAGCAAAAAAAGGAAGAACCGCGTCTCTCCGAGCAGGTATTTGCAGATTTTATCGCGAAGGCGAAGGCGTGGCATGAGATGCAGGAGCATGGCGTAGGACGGAGGGAAAACTAGCCGTTCGGTCTGCGCCTTGACCTCTTGGGAGGTTATGCTAGAATATATCAAAGGTGTATGGATGTGCATTTTTCGTAGAGGAGGAGTTCTTTATGTCGTTTCTTGATTTGGCGAAAAAGCGCTATTCTTGCCGCAAGCTTTCGGCGCAGCCCGTGGAGGAGGAGAAGCTGCAAAAGATTTTGGAGGCGGGGAATCTCGCGCCGACCGCCCACAACAATCAGCCGCTTCATATCTGGCTTCTTGAGAGCGCTGAGGCGATGGAGAAGGTTTCACAGACGACATCCTTCATCTTCGGCGCACCCGTCGCCTTTGTTGTGGGCAGCAAGGCGGATGATGCTTGGGTACGTCCCTTTGACAAGAAAAATTTCGCGGATGTGGATGCGAGCATTGCGGCGACGCATATGATGCTGGCGATTGAAGACTTGGGACTTGGGACGACGTGGGTCGCGCATTTCGATGCGCCGAAGCTCAAGGAGCTTTTCCCTGAGATGGCGGACTATGAGCTTGTGGCGCTCTTCCCCGTCGGCTATCCAGCCGAAGATGCAAAGCCTTCGGCGCGTCATGCGGAGCGAGCAGGTATTGAGATGATTGCGGATTGGCTTTGAGAGATCGCTGTTGCCCCGCTGCACGTATGTTGCGGCGGGGTTTTCCTTATGGAGCGGATTTTGTTGAATGCGAGGAAGATTTATGACATACGTTGAGCAATTGCAGGATATTGTGCGCACGCTGCGCTCCGAACATGGCTGCCCATGGGATCGGAAACAGACGCATGAGAGCATCAAGCCAGGTTGCATAGAGGAAGCGGTCGAGGTGCTCTGCGGCATCAATATCCTGAAGGCGACAGGAAGGGCGGAAAACCTGCGTGAGGAGCTTGGAGATCTTCTGCTGCAAGTGATCTTTCATGCGCAGCTTGCCGAAGAAGAGGGACTGTTCACGTTGGAGGATGTGGCAAAGGCTGCTGCAGAGAAGATGGTGCGCCGCCATCCGCACGTGTTCGGCAAGCCGGTCAAGGATGCGTCAGGCAAGCCACTGACGGAATGGAAGGAAATCAAGGCCTGGGAGAAGTCCGGTCGAGAGTGGGAAGAGGACTACCTGCCCGACGCCTTTGCGGAGGCCGTGCAGCTTTTGCAGAAGGCCAAGGAGCGCAAGAAATTGCAGTAGAACTAGGCGCATGAGCGGTTTGGTTTCTCAACGCCCATTGACACCCTATTTATTCTATGATAGACTGAATCCGAAAGTAACTTCATATTTTGCCGATCGGGTGCGCATAGCGCTCAATAGAGAAGCAGGTGAAAGACCTGTGCTGTCCCGCAGCTGTAATGCAGAGTCGACCTCATGATGCCACTGGGAAACTGGGAAGGCGAGGAAGATGAGGATGCAGAGCCAGAAGAACTGCCCGCTCGGAGCGCTGTTATTATTCCTGCGAGAGACAGGAAGGCGTGGCTTGTGTTTCGTGCGCCTTTTTGCTCTTTAGCAAAGAGGCTTTTTATATGTCTGAGCGAAAGCGATGGAAGGAGGTGGATGGAAGGCGTAGAATGATGGAGCATTACAGGAAGAGATATTATGAGTATTCAGTGTTATGGATGCGAGGAGGCATGAAAGTGAAGAAGTTTTGTATGTTTCTGCTGGCGGCGATGATGATTCTCACCGTCGGCTGCGGAGGCACGGATCAGGCGAAAAACGAGCGCGCAGAGAAGGGTGAAATCGTGATCTCGGTCGGCAAGTATATGGTAGGCGAGGGTTTCGATCCGACGATGGGATGGGGGCTCTGGGGACCGGATCCGTTCCACAGCGCATTGATGGGACATGATGAAAAGAATCAGCTCATCAAGGAGCTGGCTACAAACGTTGAGCGTTCAGAGGACGGGCTGAAATATACCTTTACGATCCGGGATGATGCGAAATTCTCTGACGGCCAGCCGCTGACGGCAGAGGATGTCGTCTTTACCTACGAAACGGCGAAGAAGGCGGCCAGCGCCGTGGATCTGACCGCGATGGAGTCGGTGCGCGCCCTGTCCCCGACGCAGGTGGAGTTCAAGCTGTCACGCCCGTGGTCTGTTTTCCTCGAAACGGCGGCATCCCTCGGCATTGTGCCGAAGCACGCCTATAAAGAAGGGTATGCGACGGCGCCGGTCGGCAGCGGTCCCTGGAAGGTCGTCTCGTTCCAAAAGGAACAGCAGCTTGTGATGGAGCCGAACGAATATTATTACGGAGAGAAGCCGAAGCTGAAAAAGGTGACGGCGCTGAATCTGGGCGATGATGCTGTGCTTGCAGCAGCGCAGTCCGGACAGGTCGATCTCGTCTTTGCACCGCCCGAATTTGCGGCGGCAAGCGTGCCGAATATGAAATTGGTGCTGATGGACACCATCGACAGCTTCTGCGTCAATATGCCGCAGGAGCCGGAGCATGACGAAAACGGCATGCTGGTCGGCAACAATGTGACGAGCGATCCTGCCATCCGCCAGGCACTGAACATCGGCATCGACCGCAAGACGATCATCGAGAATGCGCTCGGCGGCTTCGGAAAGCCGACGATGAATTTTGCGGAAGCTCTTTCTTGGGCGAATAACGATTTGCAGGAATCGGACAACCGCGTGGACGAAGCAGTGAAGATCCTTGAGGCTGCGGGCTGGGTGGATACGGACGGCGACGGCATTCGCGAGAAGAACGGTCAGAAGGCGGAATTCGTCATCAATGGCCGTTCCAATGACCTGCAGCGCTACAATACAGCGGTGGCGCTTGCACAGGATGCGAAGAAGCTCGGCATCAACATCATCGCAAAGTCGACGCCATGGTCGGAAGCCCGTAAGATAGCGCGCAACATCCCGACGGTATGGGCGGGCGGCGACTATACGCCGCAAACGATCTACAATTATTTCCACTCCTCGCAGATCGGCGTGAATGTCATCAACAATCCTGCAATCTACCGCAACCCGACGGTCGATGCGCATATTGACCGGGCGCTCGCTGCAACCTCGGACGAGGAAGCGCTGCGTGAGTTCAAGGCGGCGCAGTGGGACGGCGTGACGGGACCGAAGGCCGACCTGCCCTATATCTGGATTGCGACGGTTCAGGTGCCGTATTTCGTCAACGAGCGGCTCGACCTCGGGAAAATGCGGGCAGGTGAGCGCGGGCAAGGCATGGGAATCCTTGTAACTCTTGACGAATGGCAGTGGAAGTAAATGGATAAGAGAATCGTATACTTTCTGGGAGGCAATCTTTTTCGGCTTGTGCTCCTCCTGGCTGCGGTGAGCGTCATCAGTTTTATCCTGCTCGCCAATTCGCCCATCGACCCCATCGACGCGTACTTCATCAATAAGGCGGCATCGGCGGAGCAGCATGCGCTCGTCGCCGCCTATTGGGGCTTTGACAAGCCGCCGCTCGAACGCTTCCTGCTTTGGGCGGGGAATATTCTGCATGGTGATTTCGGCACATCGTTCATCTATCGCGCCCCTGTACTCGAAGTCATCGGAGAAAAGTTTCGCCTTACGCTTCTCTTGATGATGACGGCGTGGACGCTGTCGGGCGCAATCGGCTTTGTTCTGGGCGTGCTCGCGGGAATGTACCGCGACAGCCGCATGGACAAGGCAATTCAGGGATTTTCCCTTCTGTGCGTCTCCGTGCCGGTATTCTGGCTCGGACTCCTGTTCCTCATGCTCTTCGCGGTCAAGCTTCAGTGGTTCCCGCTCGCGCTTGCCGCTCCCATCGGAAAACTGCATGAGGAAGTTACGCTGGCGGAACAGATCCATCATCTGATCCTGCCGGCACTGACGCTCAGCGTCACGGGGATTTCTTCCATCACGCTGCAGACGCGCGAAAAGATGATCGAGGTGATGGGGACGAACTACATGCTCTTTGCCGAGGCGCGCGGCGAGAATCTTTGGCAGCGCGTGCGGCGGCATGGTTTGCGTAACATCCTGCTGCCTGCGATCACCTTGCAGTTCGCGTCCTTCAATGAGCTGTTCGGCGGCGCCATTCTCGCGGAGACGGTGTTCTCCTACCCGGGACTGGGCAGTACGGTCACGCTGGCGGGGCTGCGCGGCGATCTTGCACTGCTGCTTGGCATTGCGGTCTTCAGTGCCATCTTTATCTTTGTCGGCAATCTCATCGCCAACATTCTATATGGGATTGTGGATCCGCAGCTGCGCGAGGGGAGGGGGATGTCATGAACAAGGCGCTTCCCCTCGCGCAAAGCGGTCTAAGTGTCCGTCAGCGCCGGCTCATCTTTGCCGTGTTTGCGACCCTGTTCATTTTGGGACTGCTCCTCTGGGGTACGACGATGGATGAGAGTTCCTATGCGGTCGACTTCGGACAGAAAAATCTTGCGCCGTCCGTCCTTCATCCGTTCGGTACGGACAACATGGGGCGCGACATGTTTCTGCGCTCCGTCAAGGGCATGTCGATCAGTCTGCAGATCGGTTTTGCCGCCGCGTTTTTCAGCTCCTGCATCGCGCTCATCCTCGGAACGTTGTCGGCGGCATTCGGCGGCAAGGTGGATCGCTTCGTTCTTTGGCTCGTCGATCTCTGCATGGGAATTCCGCACATCCTCCTCATCCTCATGATTTCGGTGATGATGGGCGGCGGAATCCTCGGCGTATCCATCGGCGTCATCGTCACGCATTGGCCGCGTTTGACGCGTGTCATCCGTGCGGAAGTCATGCAGCTGCGCTCGCAGCCCTATGTTCTGGCGGCACGTCAGTATGGCTGCTCGTGGTTTTCCATCGCGCGGAGGCATTTTGTGCCGCACGTTGCGCCGCAGTACATCATCGGGCTTGTTTTGCTCTTCCCACATGCGATCATGCATGAGGCGGCCATCAGCTTCCTCGGCTACGGCCTGCCGCTCGATATGCCGGCGATCGGCATCATCCTGGCGGAGTCCATGCGCTATCTGGCGCTCGGCATGTGGTGGCTGGCATTTTTCCCGGGCTTCTTGCTGCTGCTCGTCGTGCTGATTTTTGATCGTCTCGGCGAAGCGCTGCGCGATCTTCTCGACCCACAGTCCGGACAGGAATAGGAGGCTTTATGGGACAAGAACTTCTCGAAGTAAAGAATCTGTCCGTGTCGTTTCGCATGTATCAGAGCGCACTGAAGCATACACTGGTGGCAGGGATGTACGATGTCAATCTGTGCCTAGGCGCAGGAGAAATCCTTGCCGTCGTCGGCGCAAGCGGTTCGGGCAAGAGCCTTTTGGCGCATGCCCTGCTCGGCATCCTTCCGTACAACGCCGTGACGAGTGGCGAGATGATCTATCGCGGGACCGTGCTTGATGCGGCGCGTCAGGAAGAGCTGCGCGGACGGGAGCTGGCGTTGATCCCGCAGTCTGTGACATACCTCGACCCGCTCATGCGCGTCGGCAAAGAGGTATGCGGGCTCTACGGTTCGCCTGTCGATATGGCGGCGACCTTCCGGCGTCTGCATTTGGAGGAAAAGGTTCAGCGCCTGTATCCGTTTCAGCTTTCGGGCGGCATGGCGCGGCGCGTCCTCTTTTCTACGGCGGTCATCACGGACGCCGCTCTCATCATCGCGGATGAACCGACGCCCGGCATGGATATCAAGAGCGCCGTCGAGGCATTGCAGCTTCTGCGCGAGCTTGCCGATGCGGGAAAGGGCATTCTGCTCATCACGCACGACATCGATCTCGCCGTCGAAGTTGCCGACACGGTTGCCGTTTTCTATGAAGGCCGAACCGTGGACAGGGTTCCGGCCGCTGCATTTTGCGGCGACGGCAGCGATCTGCAGCATCCCTATACACAGGCGCTTTATCATGCCCTGCCGCAGAACAGTTTCAAGGTCTATTCGGCGCAAGAGGTGCGGCAGATGACGGAAGCGGGAGGTGCATGAGATGCTCGATGTGAAGAATCTCTCCTATCGCTATGGGATGAACGCTCCCGTTCTGCAGAATATATCTTTGCATATTGCAGACGGGGAACGGCTCGCTCTTTTAGGATCAAGCGGGCGCGGCAAGAGCACGCTCGCGCTGCTCCTTGCAGGCTATCTGCCGCTGCAGGAAGGGTCTATTGCATTGGACGGTGCAGCCTTGCCGAAGGGCGGTTACAATCCCATCCAGCTCATCTATCAGCATCCGGAAAAGGCGATGGATCCGCGCTGGAAGGTGAAGGATTCCCTGAGCGAAGCATGGGATGTGCCGGATGAACTCCTCAGGGCGATCGGCGCCGAGCCTGATTGGCTCACACGCTGGCCGAACGAGCTCTCGGGCGGTCAGCTGCAGCGGCTGTCGATTCTGCGCGCGCTCAGTCCCCAGACGCGCGTGCTCATCGCCGACGAGATCACGGCAAGCCTTGATCCCATCACACAGGCGCAGATCTGGTCGGTCATCTTACAGGAAGTCGAAAGACATGATATGATCCTCATTGCCATCACGCACAACGAGGCATTAGCGCGGCGCATTTGCACGCGCCTGGTGCATGTCGATGATCTGCAGGCATGAATAAAAAACGGCATCTGTCCTTGACGGGTGCCGTTTTTTTATTCATGCCCCAAAAATTTGCTGCATGTGCAGATTATTTTGCTGCAGAAACTGTAGGGCTGTGCTGTGTGTGGATTTTTTTGATGTCTTTAGATGATACAGTGGGACGAGAAGCTTTGTTGACAATATGACAGCTTCGCTATATAATGCCATATAGTATACTAAACATATATGGATTAGAGAGGCAAAACATTATGTCAGCTATCGAAAACATCGAAGCATATAT